>JAKOOG010000342.1 GCA_022701545.1 Weeksellaceae bacterium
CCGGAAAGGTTTTTCTTTTTAAACAGCTCATCCAGCGTGATCTGTGTCCGGAAATTGGAAGGAAAATCGCAAAGCTCTTTTACAATCAGCCCTTTGATAGCCGGCTCAATGCTTTCATAATCGTCACGGTTAATACCATAATTACCGATAAGCGGATACGTCATGCAGACAATCTGTCCGCAGTAGGAAGGGTCGGAAATAAGTTCCTGATACCCTGTCATTCCGGTATTGAAAACCACTTCGCCTGCCGTTTCCAATTCTGCTCCGAAACCTTTTCCATGAAACACTTCACCGGACTCCAGTATTAATTTTTTCTTCATTTTAAACTTTTATCTCTTATTATTTTACTTTGTACAATGTCGGTTGTAAAATTGTAAAATGTACTTGAACAAGTCTTGTTTACGATGTACATTTTTACTTTATACTTTTTACAATTATTTAAAAGTATACCCTTCTTTTTCCAGGGCTTCCTTCAAGATGGCCATCCTCGCGAAAACACCGTTCTGCATCTGCCTGAATATTCTTGAGCGTTCACATTCCACCAGGTCGGTATCGATTTCCACACCTCGGTTGATGGGTGCGGGGTGCATGATGATCGCCTCTTTTTTCATGGCTTTCTCTCTTTCTTTCGTCAATCCGTATTTTCTATGGTATTCAGAAGCGGAAAAGCTCATTTTGGCATCGTGTCTTTCGTGCTGGATTCTCAACAGCATCAACACATCGACTTCATGAATCAGTTCGTCAACACTCAGGTACGTCCCGTTGATCAGGGCACCTTCGTCAAACCATTGTTCCGGACCTGAAAAATAAACTTTAGCCCCTAATCTTCTTAACGCTTCGGCATTGGAATTGGCCACGCGGCTGTGTTTTACATCCCCTACAATTCCTATTTTCAGACCTTCGAATCTTCCGAACTCCTGATAAATGGTCATCAGGTCGAGCATACATTGCGATGGGTGATTTCCGGTACCGTCGCCCCCGTTGATCACAGGAATTTTAATGTTTTTCAGTTCATCAAAGTACCGGTCTTTTTTATCTCTGATCACCACTAAGTTTACGCCTAGGCTTTCGATTGTTTTTACCGTATCGTATAAACTTTCGCCCTTGTTTACGGAACTGTTGGAGGCATCAAACGGAACGACCTGCAATCCTAATTTTCTTTCGGCAATATCAAAGCTGGTTTTGGTTCGGGTACTGTCTTCAAAGAAAAGGTTGGCGCAAAAAACCTCGCCTTCGATTCGGGCAGTTTTCCCTTCTGCAAAAGCCAATGCCTCGTGTACTATTCGGTTGATTCTTTCGGTGCTTAGTTCTGTAATCGTAAACATAATATTTTAAAATTTTTACAAAAAAAAAGCGAAGAAAATATCTTCGCTTAAAATAAATAAATATCGTAAAGGGCGTCTACGCCCGGTAATTCTAATGATATAAATACTGTGTTATTCATTAGGTGCAAAGATATAACAATTCTTCAAAATGACAAAACAGAATTTAATTGTTTTTAAACTTTAACTGGAAAATAGCCTATAGAAGCTTAACGGGCCAGCCTGATCCCTGTAAACTGCCATTGCAGCCGCGGATGAAAGAAATTACGGTAGGTATTTCTGCTGTGCCCTTCCGGAGTGGCAATAGAAGCGCCCCGCAAAACCATTTGGCTGACCATAAATTTTCCGTTATATTCTCCTACGGCTCCAGCTACTTTTTTAAAACCGGGATAGGGCAGATAGGCACTGCCTGTCCATTCCCAGCGTTTTCCCCATTCAAATTGTGCCGAAGCCACTTCCCACTCGGCTTCTGTCGGGAGACGCATTCCTTTCCAGGAAGCAAAAGCCGATGCTTCGTAAAAGTTAATGTGGGAAACTGCTTCTTCAGGATTTACCTCCTGTAATCCTTGTAAGGTATATTGCATCCAGTCTCCATCTACCAAATGCCAATACAGCGGAGCATTTGCTTTATTTTCTTTTACCCAGTCCCAGCCTTCCGCATGCCAGTGACGAAAATCAGAATATCCTCCGTCGGTAATAAATTCGAGATATTCGGCGTTGGTAACAAGACTTGCGGAAATTTCAAAATCATTTAAATATACTTTATGACGGTTCAGTTCGTTATCAAAGCAAAAGCCTTCTCCTTCAAACCCTATTTCATAAACCCCTTCAGAAAAAGAAACCATTCCTTCTTTCCGGATTCCCGTTTTTTCCAAATTACTATGCTCATCATAAGGCGGAAACAAAGGATTATGACCCAATATAAACTTAATATCGGTCAACAACAATTCCTGGTGCTGCTGTTCATGGTTTAAACCCAACTCAAACAGCTTATTAAGATCTTCAGAAATGATATTGTGTGATAGAAAAGCAGCCATTTTCTCATCAACGTATTCCCGGTACTTGTAAATATCCGATACAGACGGCCGGCTCAGATTTCCCCGGTCCGTCCGGATAACCCGTGCACCGATGGTTTCGTAATAACTGTTGAATACAAAATTATACTGCGGATCGAAAACTTCGTATCCATCAGAATTCGGGATTAAGATAAAGGTTTCAAAAAACCAGGTGGTGTGTCCCAGATGCCACTTTGGCGGACTTACATCCACCATCGGCTGAACAACATAATCCTCAATGGCAAGAGGCTTACAGATTTCAACAGAACGGTTCCGGATTTTCCGGTAATTGTTCAGCAATACTTTTTCTGCAGAGAGAATATTTTCTTCGACCATCATTTTAGCTTATTATATTAAACAACTTTCCAGATCGCATCGATGAACCACTCTTTTGAATCTGCGATGTGTTTCAAAGGTTTAAATCCGTTTTTTAAAGCCATGGCATCAGCTTCTTCCGGAGCATATTTCTGTGAAATTTCCATATAGACGGCTTCATTTTCTTTAAAATCAATCAGCTCATTCCCGATTTTCACCCGCTGTTTTTCCAGACTGATAATATAACTTCTGCATGCTCCTGAAAGCGGATCGTAAGTCTGATAGTGTTTAAATTTGCTGATATCGAAATTCGCATCAAGCTCATGATTGATTCTTTCCAGAAGATTCAGATTAAACGCCGCGGTAATTCCTGCTTCGTCATTATATGCCGAAAGGATGGTGTCCGGATCTTTCTTTAAATCGAAACCGATCAGCAGCATATCTCCGGGATTCAGCTTTTTTCGTAATTCGTCGCAGAAATTATGCGCTTCCTTTACTTCCATATTGCCGATGTTCCCTCCCAAAAAAAGGATTACTTTTCTCCTGGACGAGAGATCGTTGGCTTTATCCAGCATTTCAAAGTACTCCCCGTTCAGTCCTACAAGATCAAGATCGGGAATTTCCTTTGAAAGCCGTTCCTGAAGAACCGAAATAATATTTCCCGAAATATCGATCGGCATGTAAGTGAAATCAGCATTTTGACTGACGAGATATTTCAGCAGATGGGATGATTTTGTAGCATCGCCCGCACCCAGTTCCACCAAATCAAACGAAGCATCAAATGCCTTAAAGGCTTCTGCAAGTTCATGACTTTTTCGCTTGAAAATTTCCATTTCGCAGCCGGTAAGGTAGTATTCCGGCATGTTCATGATCTGCTGAAAAAGGACATCGCCTTTCTGATCGTAAAAATATTTGGAAAACAGATGCTTGGGATCATCTTTCAGTCCATAAATGATTTCTTTCTCGAACTTCTGATGGGTTTCACAATCTGCACAGGAAATGGTTTCCATATTTATATTCTGGTCCATGGGTATGGGATTTTGGTAGACACTTTACTGCAATTATTCTGCCATAGGCAAACCCCGGAACAGCTTTATTTTAAACATTTATTAACCTATTTAAAAGGCCCAAACCGTAAAAATCCCGGAAACATTTTTTATAAAATCGTATATTTACGGCTCAAACCCTTATAATATGGATTTAAAAGACAGGATGATTCTCAGTATAATTCAGGAAGACTCAACGTTATCAGTGAAGGAAATTTCAGAAAGAATAGG
>JAKOOG010000352.1 GCA_022701545.1 Weeksellaceae bacterium
TTACTTCTTAATCCACCACTGGCTGTCCTTTCTTTCAGATCGTTTTACGCCGTTGTTCAGCGTATAGGCAAAACCAACACCCAACGTCTGTTTAAGCTGGGTCTTCTGGATCTGGTTGTGATCGTACATTAAATCAACGGTGATATTGGAAGAAATGAATTTGTTGACTTTCAGATTAAGTACCATTCCGTAAGCCAGAACCAGTCTTTCCGGATGATCCAGATAATTGGAAAAGACGGAAGCGGTATTGGTAACGTTAATGTTTTCCATAAGCTTTACCTTATAATATGCTGTTCCCAGGAAACCGTATTGAAGGATAGAAGAATCTCCGTCCGCTTTCAAGCCGTAAGTTCCGGCCACCTGCAGCTCTTTGTCCAGGACAAAAGCCCATCTTGCGTTACTTGGGCGAAGCGTCACATTGATGTTGTCATTCGGCCGGTAGGTGATTCCCATCCCGGCATTAACATAGCCGGGTGCCATGAAATTGGAGATTTTTTTGGCTCCGGGATTATTGCCGTCTTCGTATCCCGCAGAAAATTGCGAGAGTAATCCTGCCCCTGCCGAAAGGTACCAGCCTTTTGAAAATTTTCTTCCGTAGTTGGTGGAAATGTTGATCACATCCTGGGTTTTTCTTACGCCGAGCCCTTTCGTATCATTCTGTCCGTAATTGAGAAGAATAATGTTTTCCCAAAGATCCTTGTCTTTTTCGTAGGTAATGTTATAGTCCAGTGCGGCAAGCCATCCTACGTTGTTGGCACCTCCGCCCACCCAGTTGGAAAACGCTGCCTGATTGATCATTACAGACTGCTTTCCTATTACCGACCAGTGTTTTATGGTATCCTTTTTGACCGCCGGCGTATCGATCATCACTACCTGCGCACCGGCAAAAATTCCTAGGGAAACTGAGAGCATTACTAAAAACTTCTTCATGACTTCAAGATTTATTCTAATAAAAATTCCGTACAAAAATATTAAATATAAATTTTATACATCCGGCTTCAAAGCAATCTACAGATACCGGACCGGAATTTTTAATGTTTTTTTAAGATGTTTGCTGTTGTTGATGACAGTATCACAGGCACATATGCCTGTAAATGAAGGAAATCATTACCTTTTGGCTGAAATCGGCTTGTGATGAGGTAATTCATCGACAAATTTTCCGAAATTTATGATTGGCTTTTCATTTGACGTAGAAACTTCATGTTTAAAAATAAAGTAATTTCCAAAAAGGCTGTTATCAACCCTTTACTGATGCTTTCAGCCATGTGGCTGGGCTATTTTCTGCAGTTGCACGGCTTTTTTGCAAGTTGCTTCGGGGCCATTATCCCTTTATTGCCGGAAGGGCTGCTGGGAATCGTCACCTCTCCGCTTTTGCATGGAAGCATCGATCACATTATAGGAAATTCCATTCCCATCGCCGTCCTGATGTTTTTGCTGTATGAATTTTATCCGCTGGTCGCCAATAAGGTTTTTATCACCGGTTGGCTGGCGACGGGATTTTTGGTATGGCTTCTTCCGCCGATTGATATCATGACCGGGGAATATCTTTATACGTGTACCATCGGGGCAAGCGGAGTGGTGTATGTTCTGGCATTTTTTCTTTTTTTCAGCGGGGTTTTTAAGTGGAATGTAAAATTGCTGACCATTTCCCTGCTGGTGGTATTGTATTACGGAAGCCTGGTTTGGGGAATGCTGCCGGAAGAATTGTTCTCCAATCTTCAGGAGCCCAGTAAAATTTCCTGGCAGGCCCATCTTGCAGGAGGAATTGTAGGGATTATCCTGGCTTTTATGTTTAAAAAAGTAGGCGACCGAAAAAAAAGATACATCTGGGAATTTCCCAATTATTACAGCGAGAAAGACGATAAGCTGTGGCAGGAATACAAGGAAAACCATCCAGAGGACTTTATGGAATTGCCATACAAAAAGAAAGATGATATCTGGGACCGGCTGGATGAATTGAGAAAGAAGTCATAAAGCATCGTATTCATTCATAGCTGTTTACTATTTTTTTTGTGGCAGATTGATTTTAAAAATAACCTGCTTTGATCCTGATCCAACTTAAAAAATTACGGAATATTCTCTATTTAAGCCTGAACATATTTTAAAAAATTTTCTACATTTGTAAAAATCACACAAATGTATTCTGAAGAGCACCTTTATTCTATTGCTTTACGCGAATCCAGCCTGATCGGCGATATTAATTTCCATAAGCTTGTCCGTACTTTCGGAAGTGCAAAAGCGGCCTGGGAAAATGCCAGAAAAGAATACAAAAAGTTGGATGGATTCGGAAAAAAAATCATCGCAGATATTGAAAATCCCGGGCATCTGAAATTTGCAGAGCGGGAGCTGAAATTTTGCGAAACACAAAATATCAGAATCAACCTCAGGCATCTTAACGATCTTCCGCCTTTACTGAACGAGTGCGACGATGCGCCGGCAATTCTGTATCAGAAAGGCAGTTTCGACAGTTCCGGACCGAAAGTAAGTATGGTCGGCACCCGGAATATAACGGCCTACGGAAAACAGTTTATCCATGATTTTTTTGAAGAAACAAAATCCTGTCATTTTCTATCGGTAAGCGGTCTGGCTTTGGGTGTTGATAAGGAAGTTCATGAACAGTCTCTTCATCATCAGATCCCTACGGCAGGCGTCTTGGCCCATGGATTTCACACGTTGTATCCATCTAAAAATAAAAAGCTGGCCGAAAAAATCCTCGAAGAAGGCGGCTGCCTGCTGACGGAGTTTAATTCCTCCAGAAAACCGGACCGCGAAAATTTCATCCAGCGGAACCGGATTGTAGCGGGGATTTCTCCGGCAACTGTTGTGGTGGAAACGGCGTTCGGCGGAGGATCTATCAGTACGGCTACTTATGCCAATTTGTATAACCGGGAAGTCTATGCGTTGCCCGGAAAAATTACGGATAAACAGAGCCAGGGATGCAATCATCTGATTTTTCAGCATAAAGCCTCCGCCATTTCTACTGTGAAAGGTCTGGTAGATGATTTGGGATTTAATAAACCGAAGACAAAAACCGAAGAGCTCTTTCCATACAGTGAAATTACTGTTCAATTTACTGGAAATCAGAAAATAGTGTTTGATGCCATTTCCGGAAATCCCCATATCTCTTTAGATGACCTGGCCGATAGAATCAACCTTTCTTCCCATAAGATTTTGCCGGTGATTTTGGAATTGGAGCTTTTAGGGAAAGTAAAATCGTTTTCAGGGAGGCAATTTGTGGCAATCTGATATTTAATGATTTCTTAATATTGCATCAGATCAGACATAACATTTAATTTTTAATAAAAATTACATTGATATTATTAATTTAATAATATTTCGAAACATTATTATTCAATTTTTAACAATCTTTAAATAAGGTGTTGCGAATTTCGAAAAAAAAATTAAATTTGTTGACAATAATATTCAATCCTAATATATGGAACAATATAATATTGACCAGAAAATTCAAGAATTTATAGCTAAAATTGAGGCGAAAAACCCTAATGAGCCGGAATTTTTACAGGCGGTGAAAGAAGTTGCCGTTACGGTAATTCCATTTATCATGACGAAGAAGGAATACACGGGCATGAAGCTTCTGGAAAGAATGGCGGAAGCTGAAAGAATCATCATCTTCAGAGTTCCATGGGTTGACGATAAAGGAGAAATCCAGGTAAACAGGGGATTCAGAATCCAGATGAATTCTGCGATCGGTCCATACAAAGGAGGAATCCGTTTCCATCCTACGGTAAACCTATCCGTTCTTAAATTCCTGGCTTTCGAGCAGGTGTTTAAAAACTCTCTTACAACCCTGCCGATGGGTGGTGGTAAAGGAGGTTCGGATTTTGATCCGCAAGGAAAATCCGATATGGAAGTGATGCGTTTCTGCCAGGCATTCATGACGGAATTGTGTAAGCACATCGGTCCTGAAACAGACGTTCCGGCAGGAGATATCGGGGTAGGTGCCAGAGAAATCGGGTATTTATTCGGACAGTACAAGAAAATCAGAAACGAATTTACAGGGGTTCTTACCGGAAAAGGTCTTGCTTACGGAGGTTCACTGATCCGTCCTGAAGCTACAGGATATGGAGTGGTGTACTTTGCCGAGCAGATGCTGAAGACGATCGGACAAACCTTTAAAGATAAAGTGGTAACAGTTTCAGGTTTCGGAAACGTAGCATGGGGCGTTATCAAAAAAGTAAACGAATTGGGCGGAAAAGTGGTAACGCTTTCCGGACCGGACGGATATGTTTATGATAAAGACGGTATCGACGGAGAAAAGATCGATTATCTGCTGGAACTGAGATCTTCAGGGAACAACAGGGCGGAAGATTACGTAAAGAAATATCCGAACGCTGAATTCTTCGCCGGAAAACGTCCTTGGGAAGTGAAGTGTGATGTGGCCATCCCATCGGCTACCCAGAACGAGCTTGATCTTGATGATGCGAGATTGCTGGTAGAAAACGGCTGTGTATGCGTAACCGAAGCGGCAAACATGCCTTCTACGCTGGATGCCATCAACTATTTCCTGGACAACAAAGTATTGTTCTCTCCGGGGAAAGCTTCCAATGCCGGTGGAGTTGCGACTTCAGGACTGGAAATGACGCAAAACTCGATCCGTCTGAACTGGACTTCCGAAGAAGTGGACGCAAGACTGAAAGAGATCATGATCGGAATCCACAAAGCCTGCCGGGACTATGGAAAAGAAGAAGACGGCTATGTAAACTATGTAAAAGGCGCCAACATCGCCGGCTTCGTAAAAGTAGCAGAAGCCATGCTTGCGCAGGGAGTCGTATAAAATATAAAGGTTGGGAAAATTCCCGGCCTTTTTTCATATCACCTGTTCCCGGGATTATAAATGGGATAAAAGTAAAAAAGTGAAAGGAGAAAGCGTTGAATAAGTTCAACGCTTTTTTTATGGGCTGTAGTTGTGGTATTTGGTGTGTCCGATTTAAAGTGATTCTTCAAAATAAGACATAAAAAAATCCTGAAATATAATTTTCAGGATCTGATATTTGCTTATCGATTATTTTTCTTTTTCATTTTTCTGTCGGTCTTCATCCCGTCTTTATTTTTCCAGTTGGCGGTATCGTTTTTAGACTTGTCCCAATCCGTATTGCTGTTCATCGTTCCATTGCTGTTTACAGTTCCGGAAGTTCCGGTATTCAGGGTACCATTGCTGTTTAAGGTACCATTGGTTCCTGTATTCATGGTTCCTGTTCCGCTATTCAAAGTACCGTTGGTGTTTAATGTTCCGTTGGTTCCGTTATTCATTGTTCCGGTGCCATTGTTGAGAGTACTGTTACCGTTTAATGTACCATTGGTGCCGTTGTTCATGGTCCCGGTACTATTCGTTGTTGTTCCGTTATTGGTATTGGGCGTTGTCGTTTGCGCAGATACGGTAATTAAACCTCCTGCTATAAAAGCTACTGCTGCTATTAAATTTTTCATTTTATTAATATTTAAGTTGGTGATATTATGTTAAATACAAATATCGTACTAAGTGGTACCTCTGATAATGTTTTAACTTGATTTATAATTAATTAAGACAAATTACATTATAAACTAAAAATCCTGAAATAAAATATTTCAGGATTAATTCCTACTTCTTGATTGATTTAAATACTTATTTTAACTTCTTCTTTTTGGTTTTCTTTTCTTGCTGTATGATGGCTGCTGATTGGGTGTTGTCTCCTGTTATACCTGCATTGATGCCGGCTGTAGCATTCGCAACTGGCGTATGATTAACGACGGTTGCATCTACAGTCGCAGTCGTTTCCGTATTCTGATACTGGGTTGCCGATGAAGAATTAGCACCTGAATTTAAGACAGACCGGTAATAAAACGCTGCCATTTTACCGGGTATTATATCTGAAGTGGTTATTTAACATACTTTATTATTACTTAAGATCTTTTTCGAACTGAAGCTTACTTTGCCAAATTCTTCATCATTCTCTCCACAAATTCGTAGGCAGCAGGGCAGATAACGGTGTTTTTGATCATCAGGCTGTTGATCTGGTAGATTTTTTTACGGTCGGTATGCGGATATTCCCTGCACGCTTTCGGGCGTACGTCATAGATCGAACAGGTATTGTCTTCATTGAGGAAAAAGCAGGGTAGGTTCTGTAAAACCTTATCCTGGTCTTCATCCACCCGGAGGAATTTCGCTTCAAAGTCGGCCGGTTTCATGCGGAGATGCTTCGCAATCCTTTCAATGTCTTTTTCCGTATATAGCGGGCCTGTTGTTTTACAGCAGTTGGCACACTGCAGGCAATCGATGCGCTCGAAGACTTCTTCATGGGTTTCCTGAACCACATAATCGAGGTTTTTGGGCGGTTTCTTTTTCAGTCCGTCAAGAAATTTCTTATGCTCTTTCTGTTTCTGTAAAGCCTGCTTTTTGTAGAATTCCAAATCCATTTATTGTTGCTCTTCCTTATAAATAGGAAGATCTGCTTTTTGATAGTCGTTAATTTTATCCAGATCAAGAATCGTAGATAGATGCTGCCTGTCCGGATAATACATTGGGGTAAATTTTGCGCCATAGACAATCTCCCGGGAAACATACGATGTTCTCTGCACAACGGTATTGGAAAATACTTCGTCAAACGCACGGATGTGGACAATTATTTCAATATCCGTATTCTTAAAGTCATCCTCCGAAAACCTGTAAAACGGTGAGTCTTCATCGATGGCATGCACAACGGTCCAATTCAGCGCCAGTGTATTGATCTTGCTCAGCTGCGTTTTCAACTGGTAAAATTTACTTCTCGGAGTACCGTCCTCTATCACTTCAATCGCTGCCGAGACAATCACATCAGCGTCAGTCAGCGAATTGTTTTTATAAGGCGCGAGCCTGAACATCAAAGCGGAAGTTCCTTTAAAAGGCGCAATCACCGCGATATCAGAAAATTTAAGATAGGCCCTCGGCCGGGAAAACCTTCCGTAAAAAAGTCCTGTGGCGATGGCAAAGGTAAGCAATCCCAGGAAAGCTTCAAAAGTAGCCACCAGGCTGGCCATAAATCCAACCGGTGCTATTCTTCCGTATCCGACGGTGGTAAACGTCTGCGAACTGAAGAAGAAAACATCGATGAATTCATTCACCGGATCACTTTTATCAATTCCCGTCAGATGCTCCACCCCGATAAGGTAATAGATGAATGCGAAGAAGATATTCACCAGAATATAGGCAATCACCAGATAGGAAAGAAACTTAAAGGTGGACAGATCCAGCATGGTATGGTACCAGCTGAACCGGTTGAAGACATTCATCCCCTTCCGGTTAACATTGGGAAGCCCACTTTTGTTAATGAACCTTCCCGAAGCGTTATCCCCGAATCCGCTGTTCTCCGAATTCTTCTGCTGAATTTTTTCTTTAAATCCTCTGGCCATTGATATGAATGTCGTCCGTTTAGTTTTCTCTTAAAGCAACTGTTTTGATCCTGCTATTTAATTGATCTTGTTATGCAAAGATAGAAACTTTGTGCGGATGGAAATGATAAAAAATTTTTACAAATATTTTTACTTATCATTGATCGTTTTTGGTAGAGTTATGTCAAAATCAATGATTTGGAATTAGTAAAAATATCCCTATATTTTGAAATATTTGCAATGTTTTTTTTGATGAAAGCCGAAAATAGTAAATGAATCTAGTGATTTTGATTATTTGATATAAATAGGAAAATCAATTTTTTTTGAATAAAATTTTTAATACGACGAGTTTTGACGTTGTGCCGTTAGATATTTGCATAAAGAAAGTAAGATGCAAACAAAAGGCAAAATTTAAGGTGGACATCCGTTAGCCGGACACCACCTTAAAAAATAAGGCTAAAACCGGAAGTATTCTACTAAAAAGAACTTCCCACTTTAATCTTAAAAACCAAAACAAAAATAAGAAAAAATGTCAACAAATGAAAATACGCCGATCTCAGGGCAATTCTGGGACTGGATGCAGTCGTACTGGCATAGCAACAGGGATTTTCCGCCCGCTCATCCGGACTGGAGGAAGAAAGCAGACCTGGTCAACGGAAAAGTTCCGGCCGGTCAGCTTCCCAGCTACGTGGATGATGTGCTGGAATTTGATTCCTACCCAAGTTTACCGCAGCCGGGCGAAAAAGGGAAAATATACATTACGACGAAAGACAACAAACAATTCCGGTGGGGCGGCTCGGCTTATCTTGAGATCAATTCCGGCGAAAATGTAATGACGCTCAGCACAGAACAGTCTATAAGCGGCAGAAAATATTTCGTAACATCCAACGGAAGTGATATTCTGAATCAGAAATTATGGCTAAGATCATTTGATGGTTCGAATCCCGCTGCTGTTTATTATAAAGACGGATATGGTTCCGGAGCATTGGGCTTTGATGGGGATGAATTCCGTTTAACCAATGTCGGAACCAGCGCTTATGCTTATCTGAATACAAAAGGGATTAAAAAGGATAATTCAAATGATGATCATGTTTTGACCGGAGGTGGAGGACATATTTCAAAAAATGATCTGGGAGCATCCCATATCCATCAAAGTTTATTTTCTGAAGATACAGGAAATACGGATGCTAATTCTTTATTGAAAGATTATAAATTAACATTCAATCAGAGAGTGGAACGAGGTTCTACCAATATGTTTCCTATGGTTAATAATGCGAATTCTATACTAAGCATAGCATCTCATCCAGGAGGTTATGGAGGTCAGTTGGGTTTTAATGATAATGAACAAGTTTTTTTTAGAGGAGTTAGTGCTGGGAATTATGGAACTTGGAAACAGTTTGCATTTAGAGATTGGGTAGACAGTAATTATCTGCCATTAAAAGGAGGTGCTTTATCAGGAGATTTAACTTTAAAGGTATTAAAGTCAGACACTCTAAATGGAAACCAGATTATTAATGCAGGAAATCAGAATCAACTTTACTTCGGTAACCCTACAGTCGATACGGTCTACCATGAATCAGGAAATAACCATATTTTCTCTAATAAAGGAAATGCAAGTTTCGCGATAGACACTAATGGAAATGTAACAGCGAAAAATGCAGTCAATGCAGGAAATGATTCTGAGATCGGAGGAAGAATATTTGGAAAAAGGACAGTGATTGATACTTTAGGTTTAGATGAATTCAAATATTATCCGGTTGTCATCCGATGTAACACTAGTTATCCTTCTACCATTAAAGTATACAGAACTTTGGATGCTTCAATGGGAGTTCCTTCCTATTCTTCTCATGGCGGAGGATTCTGGTGCTATTATGAATTTCAAGTCTATGGGAACGGCTGGGGTACCAATCCTCTTAAAGCGATTTGCAGTTATGAAGACGAGTCTTGGGTAAATGACAATATTAAGGTTATTGGATATGATCAGATGGGACGATCGTCTAATATAGTAATTTATCTCAGAGGGGGATCCAAATATTGGTTTGATATTAATAGTACATCAGTTCCAACGCTTTATACGTCTGCTTTTACCATCTATGACGAAACTGTAAAACCAACGGAATCAAGAATCTGGAGTGGAGGTATTTTGATGAATGCAAATGCAAGTGATATTCACAATGCTGTAAACGGACTGGCAAGTACCTTAAAAGATTACGTAACATTAAATACAGAGCAG
>JAKOOG010000272.1 GCA_022701545.1 Weeksellaceae bacterium
AAACCTGTGAGGTTTCTAAGCCTTACAACATCAGATACATCTTCATTTAAAAAGCAGGCTTTCGATATATTATTTCAGTCGTCTTTATATTTTCCGCTATTTCATTCTTGATTAAAAGTTTATAGAGGTTCGTTAATTGAAAAATCAGAACAAGAGTGACTATAATTATTTCATAATAGCCGGCCGATTTTTTCTTATGACCTTTGCTGTTGACCTGGATCGATACAAAAACAAAAAAAGAAATAACCAGAAATGCGATTAAAAGTTGAATGATGGTGATCATATTATACTACTGTGTCGATTAATTAACCTTGTTTTCCGTTTTTTCATCCATTACAAAAGGAGTTTCCACATTTTTCTTCTGAACCTGCTCCAGCAACTGAAGCCCCAGAAGCCCGCTGATCCCGCCATTCGCGGCATCACCGTTGCCTCCGATGAGGACTTCCGGCATAATCCTTACGTTCCGGTTCGCTATATTCTCCATAATTTTTAACTGGGTAAAATTATTTCCGCCCATGGCTTCTACCGACAGTTTATACGACTCGGCGTTGGATTTACCGATGGCCAGGATCTTTTCTGCTTCTGCATTACCGGTGAGGGAAATTTGTTCCGCGCTTGCTTTGGCCAGCCATTCTATTTTTTCGGCTTCGGCTTTAGCAAGCAGTCTGGTTTTTTCAGCTTCCCCGTTGGCCAGCAGTTTCAGCCGGTCCCCTTCCGCAGTTGCCTGCAGCCTTACGGAATTGGCATCTCCGGTGGCTTTTTTCACGGAAGCATCGGCGATTCTTTCCGCAATTAGGACTCCCTGGTCTGCTTTTACGATTTCTTTCTGCATATCGGCCACCGCCGTTTCCTTTTCAAGGGCCTGGCGGGTTTCCTGGGCGAGCATTTCGGTTTCGTACGTAATTTTCTGTTCCTCGGCCAGCTTCCGGTCCGTCAATGTTTTCATCAAGCTTTCAGGAGGAACAATGGCTCCGATCAGGGTATCAACGGCATTTACGTTATATTGTTCCAATACGCTGCTGATATGGTCTTTGGCCGATTGCTGCCTTTCTTTGCGGCTTCCGAGAAAAGCAATCACATCGCTGTCCTGCGCCGAATTCCTGAAATAGTTTCCGATCGTCGGTTCCAGCACCTGGCTTACGAGATTGATCATGTTCCCGAAACGGGCGATCACTTTCGGGGCTTCATACGTCGGAATATGAATGATCTGTGACACATCAAGATTGAAGGGGAAACCGTCTTTACTCCGTACCGTAATGGTCGAAAGGTTTTTATCGAGCTGGTGGGATTCGCTTCGTTCGTAGGCCCAGTTTAAAACCAGGTTGGTCGTCGGAACCAGCTCAACTTTCATGATGTACGGATTGATCGGGTATTTTCCGGGCCCGATCGGTTCTGCCCATACGCCTTTGTGACCTTTCTCTACGATATTGCCATGCTTGAAATCCACGCCGCTTAAATCTTTTCCGTCTTCCCCGACATAGCTGATGATGACGCCTACATGCCCGATCGGGATCTCCGTCATCTTTACCATCTCCACTTTGGTGAACCACGGATTCAGGAAGTAAGAACCCGCCAGGATCACCTGTTCCTGAAGTCCTTTGTAACCGCCGCAGTTTAAAAAAGTATCGACATCCTGAAATTTGTTGTGCCCGTTGATGATCTTTCCGGCAATCTGCCCTTCTTCCAGCGGGCTTCCTTCCATCGTGGTGATGATTCCGACGGCATTATCAGGAATCTGGGTCATATCCGTCAGTTCAATTTCAAATAAGAGGGTGTTGATCCTGTAAGATCCGGGTGCAACAATCGCGGTCTGCCGGCCTTTCCGGCCTCCGTTTTTCAGGAACGCTTCGGCATCCTGAAAGGAATCGCAGTCTACCTTTCTTGCCAAAATCCTTCCGGTTTCCAGTTCTGCCCCATCCTTTGCAAGAAGGAGGCCTATTTTTCCGGTAGGGATTACCGTAAACGGCTGAAAATCGATGGAATACTGCCAGATCCATTTCCCGAAATACACTCCGGGAGCTAAAGTCTGTGCCTGAAAACCGGCTTCTCCGCCGGTGGCGATGATCCTTCCTTCCGGAAGTTCCTGCTTACCGACGAGCACAAATTTTTTGGTGACCAGGCCGATCCTGTCCTGGGGAACAATAACGAGGCCGAAGAAAATTCTCAGGATAAATTTGTAAAAAACAACGCACAACAAGGCGATGACGGCCGGAATCATCCAGCCATGAAAACTTAATTCCATAGTTTTTGTTTTTGATTAAAATTGAAAATGGGAATGGTGCCCTGTTTTTTCAGAAATGGAAAACAGAGGACGAATTATATATTAATTCTTTCGAAAAAATTAAGAAGCTGCCGGTGGAGAGGTATTAAAAATCGTGAAGATGATTTCTGATACTTTTAATAGAAAAAACTTAAAGTTAATTAGTTTCATTTTGATAATAAAGGAACGAGATCCTTTTGTGGTACAAATGTACGCAAGAAAAATATTCAGTCGTTTCAAAAATTCTAAAAATTTTGAGGGATCTGTTTTAAATCCCTGAAATTCAGATTCATTATTTTTCATCAGAAGCTAATTGACTTCTTAAAAACCGGTCCTCATTATAAAATAAACCCTGTACATCTCAAAAAAAATAAGGGTATTGGCTTTAATTTTGATACCTTCTAATCCTAACCATTACCATTAAAAATGATCAAAAAAATTGCACTTGGCATTTTCTGTGTGGCTCAGTTTTCACTGATGAATGCCAATACCGCTGTCAACGAAACACCGGTTTCGAAAATAAATTACCAAAAAGAAAAAGTCCCGAAGTCGGTGATTATCAAAACCAAAAAATTTAAAATAAAAATCGACCAGCAACCGAACGGAAATTACCTGTACCAGTCCTGGGGAGTAAACGGTAAAGTTACCTCCAAACCAAGCATGATTATTTCGAACGGGGAACTGATTCCTGACGGTACCGGCGGAAATTACTATTACGAGTTCAGCAACAACGGCTATACCTACCAAATCTGGAGAAATTATCTTACGGATTCTGCAAAAAAAGCACCGTATACTTTAATGGTAACGGACCAAAACGGTAAAACGGTCGTTAATCAGGACGGTTACGTTGTTAAAAATTAACATTAAACTATATCAATTCCCGGCTTTAACGTCGGGAATTTTTATTTGGATCAATGTTCAATGGTGAATTTTGCTGACGTATGTCAATCGTCAATCTTTTAGCATACAATAAATTGACAGGCAAAGCGGATTCACTACTTACCATTCACCGCTAAACGATCCGCTCTTCTTCTTTTAATACGGGATAAAACCGGCTTTCATCAAAGCTGTTTTTTGCAGCCTGGTATCCAATGTTGAAAATTTGTTCCAAACGGTCTTTCCTTCTTTCAAAGGTACCGAAGGTAGAGAGTTCCTGGGAGGAAATAAACCAGTCGCAGTGGTCGAATTTTATTTTCTCGATGCGGTAGGACAGCAGGTCATAGGAACGGGAAACGATGGCTTTGATCGATTTCAGGTCGCTGATCTTAATATCGTGAGGTGGCGAAACAAAAACACCGATCAGTTTATCGCAGTCTTTCCTGATGATGTCTGCCGGGAAATTGTTCAGCACACCGCCGTCGCAATACATTTCGTCATCAATGATATACGGGGTAGTCACGCCGGGAATGGAACATGATGCAATAATCGCATCCACGATTTTGAAGTTCTCGTCGAAAATCTTTTCGGTGCCTCCCACCAGCTCCGTTGCTACGATTTTTACCTCTTTATCCAGGTCTCCCAGTTTCATCTCCCCGAAAACAGGACTCAGATAGTTCCGGAAAATAACCGATGAAACCAGGCCCGGCTGATTGAAGGCAAAATGTTTCCAGTTGAAAAAATAGATCGACTTAAAGAATTCCAGGATTTCTTCAGGCTTTTTACCGATGGCATACAGGCATCCGACGATGGAACCCGCACTGCAGCAGGACAGCACATCAACAGCAATATTTTTTTCGGCTAAGAATTTTAAAACCCCGGCATGCGCAATTCCTTTGGTTCCGCCACCGGACAGCACAAGTCCTACTTTCTCAGAATTCATGGAATAAATATAAGAAAACAGAATAAAATAACGGGTCCCGTTTTTCCATATCCGGTGATTTTGCCATTATTTTAACACAAATAAAAATTAAATTAATATGGATTGAAAGGCGGGAAGAGGGAAAGCTGGATGCCGGAAGTTATTCAATCATTGATATTATTTCTGTCTCTACATTTGATCTGGCCCGGTTAAATTCAATATAAGACCGGCACGAAAAAACATTCAGAAACTAACGTTCTTTAGAAGCTATCTGTTCATACTTACCAATCATCGATTTTAATAAGACCTGTGAAGGCGACCTGTCTTCCTCCCGGCTGATTTTCTTTTAACTTTTTGTCTGACAGAACTTTTCTACCTGATTCGCAATACTTTACTGAATTTAGCATTAAAAAGAATTCGATGCTATCAATTGATGTCCGGAAAACTTTAAATCTCCGACACTCTTTGTTCCCTACCAAAACCGGATTTACTTCGGGTTCAAGTTAATTTTAATCCATTAAAAAAGCCCGGAAGTTCCGGGCTTAGATATTTGAAAATATTATTCTAATTATTAATATACTTTTCGAAAATCCTTGAGAAGTCTTTTTGATTGTATTTATCGAAACTGGTGGTGTTCCAGGCGAAAATATATTCGTTGATGGCTCTCAGTTCCTGGCTTTTTGAAACATTTTCCTGCTTTCCTGAAGCTACCGAAGTTATGGCTTTCTGGATGCTGTCATTTGAGAAATTCAACAACGAATGGTTGTGGTGAACTTCCTGCTGAATCGCCAGCAATGCCTTGTAAAGGTCTTTCAGCTGATCGATCTGGCCTTTGGCCACACTGATCATCAGTGGAACATTCCCGATATTGAATGAAATCTCTACATCCAGGTCGATGGTTCCCGCCGTTTGCAAAGCGATGTTGGAAAACGGAAACTGATAGTATTCGTATCTTTTCAGGACTCTCTTTTTATCCAGAGCACTCGCCCCGTCGATATGGATCAAAGCACGGTTGGTAAAACAGTATTCGTCCCTCCTGGATTTGATCAGGAAGAAAATTTTCTCGTTGTCTTCAGACAGGATATAATCATCAGAATCTACCTTATCATAATCCTGAGAGGAAATAATTTTCCCGATATCTCCCAGTCCCAGTGCTTCTGCCGCCAGTTTTTTAAACATCGATTGTCGTATTTAATTATTAGTTTATGTATTGATTAAATATGGATCACTTCACCGTAAGCCGCTGCAGCCGCTTCCATAATCGCTTCGGAAACCGTAGGGTGCGGGTGGATGGATTTAATGATTTCGTGACCGGTTGTTTCAAGCTTTCTTGCCACAACTGCTTCCGCCACCATATCAGTAAAGCCTTCGCCAATCATATGACAGCCTAGCCATTCACCGTATTTCGCATCGAAAATTACCTTGATGAAACCGTCGGTATTTCCGTTAGCTGTTGCTTTTCCGCTGGCAGAAAGCGGGAACTTCCCTACTTTGATCTCGTATCCTTTTTCTTTTGCCTGCTTTTCCGTAAGACCTACCGATGCTACTTCAGGGTGACAGTACGTACATCCCGGGATATTGCCGTAATCGATTTTCTCGACGTGCATTCCCTTGATTTTCTCCACGCAGGTAATTCCTTCCGCAGAAGCAACGTGTGCCAGAGCCTGAGTCGGGATAAGGTCTCCGATCGCATAATAACCCGGAACTGAAGTTTCATACCATTCGTTTACCAGTACTCTTCCTTTATCCGTCTGGATACCCACTTCTTCCAATCCGATGTTCTCGATATTGGCAGCGATTCCTACGGCAGAAAGTAAAATATCCGCTTCCAGGGTAATGTTCCCTTTCGCTGTTTTAACGGTAGCTTTCACACCTTCCCCGCTGGTATCTACGCTTTCTACGGAAGCATTGGTCATGATCTCGATGCCTGTCTTTTTCAGGGACTTTTCAAGGTGCTTGGAGATTTCCTCATCTTCTACCGGAACAATGTTCGGCATGAATTCCACAACGGTCACTTTGGTTCCCATCGTGTTATAGAAATCGGCAAATTCCACCCCGATGGCTCCTGAACCTACAACGATCATCGATTTCGGCTGCTCCGGAAGAGACAACGCCTGTCGGTACCCGATTACTTTTTTACCGTCCTGCGGAAGGTTCGGCAATTCTCTTGAACGTGCCCCGGTAGCGATAATAATGTGCGTTCCGGTATATTCAGTTGTTTTTCCTTCTTTGTCGGTAACGGAAACTTTCTTCCCTTTCTGAACCTTTGCGGTTCCCATGATCACATCGATCTTATTTTTCTTCATCAGGAACTCAATCCCTTTGCTCATTTTGTTGGCTACGCCACGGCTTCTTTGGATCACGTTCGGGAATTCGAAAGTTCCTTCCACTTTATTCAGCCCGTAATCTTCAGCGTGGTTGATATAATGAAAAACCTGCGCAGATTTTAACAAAGCTTTTGTCGGAATACATCCCCAGTTCAGGCAGATTCCTCCTAAGTTTTCTTTCTCGATAATGGCAGTTTTGAAACCCAATTGTGCTGCTCTGATCGCTGTAACATATCCACCAGGACCACTTCCAATGACAATAATATCGTAGTTCATTATAATAAAAATTTTTATGCGAATTTAAGGAAAAATATCGGAAACGGCACATTCCTTATAAATTGACGGGCACTGAATTTACAGGATGGATTTTGAAGGAATGAAGATATTTCAGTTCACCAAAAAAGAAGATGCCCGAAGGCTATTGTTCTAGAGAAAACTAAAGGTAAAAAGTCCGTTCCAAGGGGTGGAACGGACTTTTTTATGTATGAAAATAAACGGTTGATGCTATCTTGCGCTTCTCAACAGGCGCTTTTCATTGGCATACCTTTCATTCAGGGCTCTTAGCTGATCCCTCTTCATTTTTTTCGTTGCGAGAGGATGGTTTAGGATCATCCTTTTTTCGGTGTTGTATTTCCTGGCCAGTTCCTGGGATTTGCTGCTGGTAAGCTGGCTTTTGGAAGGGTGCGGCGGTGCCGGCGGACGTCTCTGCCCGTAAACATTCATTGATAATCCGAGCAGAATGACTGTTGATATTAAAAACTTTTTCATGATGTGTACTTTTTCCGAATGATTTTAATGTAAATAATTGTTCATTAATTTCATTCCGTTACCAATCAATGATCAGCAGATATCATACCATATTTCAGGATCACTTTATTTCAATATTCTGTTTCAGCGGAAGGTTCTTCGAAGAATTTCCGACCAAAATCCGGTAGGTCCCTTTTTCAATCGTCCAGTTCTTGTTTTCGTCCAGAAATTTCAGTTCTTTCACCGGAACATCAATGGAAACCTGTTTTGATTCGCCTGGTTTTAATTCTATTTTCTGAAAACCTTTCAGTTCGATAACGGGTCTGGAGACCGAAGCCAGCAGGTCTCTCACATACAGTTGCACCACTTCGCTTCCTGCTTTTGAACCTGTATTTTTTACGTTGACTTTAGCCGTAATCGTATCGTTGGCAGAATAAGCTGACTGATTTAATTCAAGCCCTGAAATTTCAAAAGTCGTATAGCTTAACCCAAAGCCGAACGGGTACAGCGGTTCGCCGCTAAGATCGTAATAATCGTTTCCCCTTCCGGTCGGATGGTGATTGTAGCTAAGCGGCAGCTGTCCCTCTTCTACCGGGAACGTAACCGGCAGTTTTCCGGACGGATTTTCTGTTCCGAACAATATCTTGGCCACGGCATTTCCGCCTTCCTCCCCCGGATACCAGACATCGAGAATGGCTCCAACCTTATCTTTCCAATCCGTTGTTTTTATGGCAGAGCCGCCAACCAATACCACGGCAACCGGTTTGTTCAGTTTTGAAATTTCATGAATAAAAGCTTCCTGGTTTCCCGGCAGACTTAAAGACGACCGGTCCTGAAACTCACCTTCGTGAATTCCGGCGGTTACGATGATGTAGTCTGCCTCCTGCGCCTGTTTTAAGGCATCGTTATAATCTTTCCGGTAATCGTTCAATCCGTAATTCCAGATCAGCTCAATGTTGGCTTCTCCCCTGTTTTCATGGAACTCTACAGCAATATCATAGGATTGGCCCTTAACGAAATTAAGATCTGCGGTTTTGGTGGAATAGCTCAGTTTCTCCCAGTTATCGATCAGCAATTTTCCGTCAAGGTATAACCTGAAACCGTCGTTGCCACGAAGGCCTAACTGATATTTCCCGGACTCCGGTGCCTGAAGTTTTCCGGTCCAGCGCACGCTGTAGTGATC
>JAKOOG010000354.1 GCA_022701545.1 Weeksellaceae bacterium
CCCTTTTTCGCAGGACCGCCTTTCTTACGACAATTCAAAGCAAACCCAAACCAGATTATTACAAAACGGTTATACAGATTTTCAGAGGCATGGCTATCGTACGGGACTCGGTTTCGAGTGGTCAATTGATCAATCAAATACATTAAGCGGCTCAGTTTCTTATAATGATTTTGCCAATAAAAGTATTGGGCTGATCAATCAGGAACAAAATATTAATGATTTTTCCAATTCAAACCAGCAGTCAATCGTTGGCTATCGGGTTTCGGACAACCGCTTTTTAATTAAATCCATCGATGCAAATTTAAGTTACAGAAAAATATTTAAAAAAGAAGGGCAGGAACTAAACATGGATTATATAATGAGTTCCGGTTTACCTAATAGTAATTATTTACAAACCCAGAGCCTGGCTGGAGCGCTGATCCCTTACAATGGTATTTCTGGAAGCAATCCGGGAAGAGATACCAATTATAACTTATCAATAGATTATGTGCAGCCCATCACTGACAAGGTTACCTTGGAAATGGGCACAAAAGTGATTTTTCAACATATTACAAACAGAACTGGCGTTGATGTGCTAGATGCTTTATCAGGCCAGTATGCATCAGATCCTTATCAATCCTATCAGTTGAAATACGATATGGGAATTTATGCGGCTTATTTTACATCTTCCTTCAAACTATTGGACTGGCTGGATATAAGAGCCGGCGCCCGTTATGAATATACAACCGTTAGAATTGATTATCAGAATACGGATATTCCTTCCTACAGCCTGCTGGTTCCTTCCCTAATTCTATCCCATAAATACGATAGCGGAGAAACATTGAAACTTGCTTATACCAGAAGAGTAGAGAGACCTGAGTATGCTGAACTCAATCCATTTCTAAATTTCAGTGATCCCCATAATATTACGACAGGAAACCCTATGTTAAAACCTGAAATAGGCGATAATATGGAGCTGGGCTACAATAAAAATTTTGAGAACGGCGCCAATATTTCATTAACGCTCACAGAACGAATCAACAGTCAGGATTTAAAGCAGATCACTACCTTTTACCCTGTATATTCGGTTAAAGAAGCAGACTATACCAATGTATCGGTAACTTCAAGAAAGAATATTGGAAAGGAATATAATTCCGGTGGTATTTTATCAGCCTCACAACCGATTTTTAATAACAAATTAAATCTGCGCGGAAATATGATGCTTTTCCAACGGTATATTGTCAGTGATTATTTTGGGAATATTGATATGGGGCTTCGCTACCGGTTAAATTTAAACATGAATTACCGGTTTACGAAAGACTTTATCATAGAAGCATTTGGGAGTTATAATTCAGCGGCAAAAAACATCCAGGGTAAAAACCCCCAGTCAATTACCTATAGTATTGCAGGGAGGAAAGAGTTCTGGGATAAAAAAGCGAGTATAGGTATTACCACGACAAATCCTTTCGATAGATATATCAAACAGGTAACGACGGTGAATACCAGTGATTACAGTTCGTATTCTGTGCGAGAGTTGCCTCTCCGCTCTTTCGGAATAAGCTTTAGCTACAAGTTTGGAAAAGATTTCAAAAAGGACAAAGATATCAGTAGTGACTATCTGAATGAGGCTTCCCAAGGTAGCTGAATTCAAGACTTTTTCAGTGTCAGGGGTTATATATTTTGCAATGATTAAATAGTAAAGGATGAAATTGATAAATTTTCTACAGATCAATAAACGGCTTTTGTTCCGTTCTTCGCTTGTTACGCTGTTGATCATATTTACCGCATTAAGCTTTTTTGTACTCCTTGAGCCACCGGAATACCTGGACATTCATATTTCCGAAGAAATACAGGAAAAGCAAACTCCGGACCTGGATACAATCATGATCTGGATCAGTTGGTTAGGAAGAACACCGGTATCGGCTGTGATGGTCGTTTTAATTGCACTCTTCTTTTATTTTTTGAATTTAAAAAAAGAGGCTGTCCTCATTTTATCGACTCTTCTATCAGGGATATTAGGATTAGGCCTAAAAATGCTGATCAACAGGCCGCGTCCGTCAAAAGATCTGGTTGTTCTTTTGGAAGATACGAAATACCAGAGTTTTCCGAGCGGTCACGTTTTATTTTATACTGTTTTTTTCGGTGCATTAATCCTAATTATTCTTCGCTTAAAAAAGATAAAATATAAAATAAAAATTTTTCTTGTGACCTTATGCCTTTCCATCATTTTTTTCGGAGCCGTTTCCAGGGTTTATCTGGGCGCACATTGGTTTACCGATGTTCTGGGTGGATTTATTCTTGGTGTTTTGTGTGTTTTGTTAATGGGATATTTTTACGTTAAAAATGATACAAATGTTCCCCGAAATGTAGATTAACTATTCAGAATTTCTGTAAAATTAATCTCTCACCTTTAATATATAATTCATTAAGTATTGATAGAGAAAAGTGTTACCTTGGATAAAAATTAACACCTTACATTTATGTAATGAAGATTCTAATTATTGAAGATGAAATTGAACTCTCAGGCAGCATTGCCGAATATTTATCCGGCGGGGACTACCGGTGCGAATTTGCATCGAACTTTGCACAGGCTATGGACAAGATCGGGATGTTTGAATATGATTGCATTGTTCTGGATATTATGCTGCCTGACGGTAACGGCCTGAAAATTCTTGAAGAACTGAAAAGTCAGGAAAAGCAGGACGGCGTAATTATTGTTTCGGCTAAAAATTCGCTGGAAGACCGGATTAGTGGATTGCAGATGGGAGCTGATGATTACCTTACAAAGCCTTTTCATTTATCTGAACTCATGGCTCGTATTTATTCGATCATCAGAAGAAAGCAGTTTAACAACTCCAACATTATCAGGCAGAATGAACTGCAGATTGACCTTCCTGCAAAGACCGTTTCTATCAAGGATCAATCGGTCATCCTTACCAGGAAAGAATTCGATCTTTTAATTTATTTTATCGGTAATAAAAATAAAGTAATTTCTAAAAGTACCCTGGCAGAGCATTTATCCGGAGATATTGCCGATATGCTGGACAGCCATGATTTTGTCTATGCCCATGTAAAGAACTTAAAGAAAAAACTGTATGATGCAGGCTGCAGACATTATCTCAGGACCGTGTATGGGACAGGATATAAATGGGTACAGGATTTTGATAATTCAGAGCAGTCATCTTAAAAAACATTTTACCCTTGAAACCGCTACTTCATAAAACCACCGGTCCGTTCCTGATCTATGTCCTGATTATTCTTATCATCAGCATTCCTGTTTATTATCTTGTCATCGATCAGATTTGGAAAGCCGAACTTGATGAACATAATAAAACGATTGCACAAAAAACAGCTTATGAATTTAATCATTTAAGACTCACTGATAAAGAACTGCAAAAGAGTATCAATCTATGGAAACGGATACAGCCTGAAACAGATATCAGAGAACTGAGAGGAAATTCGTTGCAACCGGACATTTATACAACGATAGAGAAAACAAAACCATTTGATCCGGATCAGGAAATTGAAAGGTATCGCTGCCTGCAGACTATTGTCTATCTGAATAACAAGCCTTTTTTATTTACTGTACAGACCAATATTGAAGAAACAGAAGAAACCGTGACGGTAATAGGCCTCATTACAGCTTTTTTCTTCATTATTATTGTCTCAGGCCTGTTAATCTTAAACAGAAAGCTCTCTAAAAGCATTTGGAAGCCATTTCGCAGTACCCTGGAAAAACTCAGGCATTTTAATTTATATCACCATGATAACCTTTCTTTTGAGAAAACAGACATCCTGGAATTCGAAGAGCTGCATCAGTCACTAAGAGCTCTAATCACTCAGAATGTATCCGCTTTCAAAGCTCAAAAAGAATTTACGGAAAATGCTTCACATGAACTGCAGACGCCGCTGGCGATTATGAAACAGAAACTGGATCTGCTGTTACAGAGCGAAGATCTTACAGATATGCAATATGATATTGTGGAAGCCGTGCACAAGGCACTTCTACGCAGTTCAAGAATAAATAAAAACCTACTTTTACTCGCCAAGATTGATAACAGCCAGTTCAGCAGATCAGAAGATATTCCTTTGATTGTTCTTGTCCAGCAAAGTCTTGAGTTGCTGGATGAGCATTTCCGGGAAAAAGATTTAAGTATGTATTTCGATGTTTGTGCTGAAGTTCATACAACCGGAAACATTGATTTAACAGAAATACTCATTAGTAATTTACTTATTAATGCGATCCGGTATACGCCCAGCCACGGTAATGTTTCGGTAATCCTTAATGAAACAGTTTTGGAGATAACAAATTCCGGTGACCGTGCATTGGACCAATATCTCTTATTTAAAAGGTTTCAAGGCAGTAATGCCCGGGGCGGAACCGGCTTAGGCCTTGCTATCGTGAAGGAAATCTGTACTTATCATAATTGGACTATCGGGTACCGGTTTGAAAAGAGAAACCACATTTTTACGATTACTCACAAATTCTAAATTAATTCAAAATTGGACCTGTTCTTTGTTTTTTAAAATAAGAAGAACATGGTTGCACAAATAAAGCCCGGCAAATTTTTTCATCAGATTATTAACGGAAGATTTTCGGCATTTTTTAGTGCTTTG
>JAKOOG010000360.1 GCA_022701545.1 Weeksellaceae bacterium
ACATTATGAACAATTACGAAACTGTTTTCATTTTAACTCCCGTTCTATCTGAAGCTCAGGTGGAGGAAGCAGTGAACAAGTATGTAGATCTTATCAAAGAAAAGAACTGCGAAATCGTTGCTAAAGAAAACTGGGGATTAAAAAAATTAGCTTATCCGATCCAATTGAAAAAGAACGGATTCTATACTTTAATCGAATTTAAAGGTGAAGGTTCTGTAGTGGCTGATCTGGAATTGGCATTCAAACGTGACGAGAGAGTTATCCGTTACCTTACGACAAAACTGGACAAGCACGCTGTAGACTACGCTGTAACAAGAAGAGCAAAAGTAAAAGCAGCTAGAGCTTAATTATTAACCCAATTTTAAAAAAAAGACAAGACATGGCAATAGACGATATGGCTAAACAAGCCTCAGCCGGAGGAGAATCTGAAGTAAAATTCCTTACTCCGCTTGATATCAATACAAAATCTGAAAAGAAATATTGTAGATTCAAAAAATACGGAATTAAGCACGTTGATTACAAAGACGCTGATTTCTTATTACAATTCGTAAACGAACAAGGTAAAATCTTACCAAGAAGATACACCGGAACTTCTTTAAAATACCAAAGAAAAGTGTCTGCTGCAATCAAAAGAGCGAGACACCTGGCGTTACTACCTTACGTAGCTGACTTATTAAAGTAAAAAATATTACAATCAGCCATTAGCCCCGTGCTTTTGGCTTTTTGTTGCTGAATACATCATTAATTCTAACTTGATTTTAGACTTCTAAAATCTGAAAAAGGACAACAACAATGAACATTATCCTAAAAAAAGACGTAGAAAACTTAGGTCTTGAATTCGACACCGTAAATGTGAAGCCTGGTTACGCCAGAAACTTCCTAATCCCTCAAGGATTTGCACTTTTAGCTACTCCTAAAAACATCGCCGCTTTAGAAGCTACTTTGGAAGCGAGAAAAGAAGAAGAAGCTAAATTAATTGCTGCTGCAAACGCGGTAGTAGAGCAATTGAAGAAAACTTCCGTTACTATTCCTGCAAAAGTAGGTTCAGGTGATAAACTATTCGGATCGATCAACAATGCAGACCTTTCTGCTGCTTTAGAAAAAGCAGGAGTATCTGTAGAGAAGAAATACATCAAAATTCCTGGAAATACGATTAAGAGAACCGGTAAAGTTACCGCTAACATCAGATTACACAGAAATGTTGAGTACAACTTCGAATTCGATATCGTATCTGACGCTCCGGTAGAAGCTCCTAAACCAGCTCCTGCTAAAAAAGAAGAAACTCCTTCTGAAGAAGCTTAATACTACTTTTTAATAGTATTCACATATGATGCTGTCTCTTTGAGGCAGCATTTTTTATTTGGTTCAACATTTTCTCTTCGACAAATAAAAAGCATCAGGCACAAAATACAATTTCAAATATACCCGATAAAAATCCCATCCTGATCTATTCTTCAGCCCGTTAATATTTCAATATTTTTGAATTATAATTTTACGGATAGCATTGCTTTTATTTAGAAAAACTGAATAATCAATGAAGATAATCTGTATGAGTGTGAATTGATAAAAATATAATTAATTATTATGAAAATAGGTCTATCGGGACTCTTGGTATTGGGAAGCATTGCCTGTATGCAGGCCCAATACGAAAAAAATGTGGGAATTAATATTTCTACGCCAACTGCTACCCTTCATCTGAAAGGAAAAGGGTCAAGTAACACTACACAAAGTTTAAAAATCGAAAATTCCACAGGAACCAATCTTCTTACTGTAAATGACGACGGGTCGGCTTCAGGATCTGTTTTATCCGCTTTCGGGAGCAGCTCGTTACCCAGTCAGACCAATAATGCCGGTAAATTCCTTACTACGGATGGTTCAAATCTTTCCTGGGGGAATGTAGCCGGAACGAGCACGCCATTCAAAAAGATTACTCTGGCTGTCGGCAATAATAATTACACGGTAACCACTGCGGATTTAGGCGGTATTTTGCTTTTCGACTGGGCTGCGGTACAGGGAAACAATTCAGCCAGCATCTTTCGCACATTGCCTGCCCCTGCAACGGCTGGCTACGGAGCAAAATTCAGAATCTCTTATACATCGTTCCAGGGTGGCACCAATTGTGCATCCAGCGCCGAGACACCTTCCGGATCCCTTTATGCGGGGAATTCTGCGGTAGGAGCCAATACCTATGTTCCAGTATACTTCACTTCAGAATTTTTCTGTGACGAATCGAATTGGTATGAAATTCCTCAAAATATAAAAGAACATAGCTTTCTGAAGAATATCTAATAAAAAGAGTCCGTTCTCTTTAGTTGTGAAACGGACTCTTTTATAATTTTCTTGACCTCCTTTGCGAAAAATGACTTTCACATAGTCGATGCTCAACCCACATCAGTGAGTGGTGAGACTAATAATTCTTCGCTTTATGATTTTGGAGTCCAGGTATTAAAGAATTCTTTTACTTTTTCAAGGCTGTACCCTTTCCCTTCTTCCAGGACGTCACTCTGCTGTACATGGA
>JAKOOG010000276.1 GCA_022701545.1 Weeksellaceae bacterium
CGATATGCTGATCGGCGACTGGGACCGGCATGCCGACCAGTGGAAATGGGCGGAATACAAAGACGGCGACAAAGTGCTGTACAAACCGATTCCGAGAGACAGGGATCAGGCCTTCAGCAACTACGACGGGACTGCCTTTAAAGTGATCATGAACATCCCGGCGATCCGCCACATGAAGACTTTTAAGGATGATCTCAAAAACGTAAAATGGTTCTCCATGGAACCCTATCCTCTCGACCTGGTATTCCTGAAAGGAGCTACTGAAGCAGACTGGGCGGCACAGGCGAAATATATCCGGGAGCATCTTACCGATCAGGATATCGACGAAGCCTTCAAAAATTTACCGAAAGAAGTGCAGGATGAAACGATTGCCGATATTCAGCGAAAATTAAAACTGAGAAAGGCAAAACTGGAGACCTATGCCTCCCAGTATTATGACGTCCTTCAGAAAAAAGTACCGTTGGCAGGAACTGTGCATCCTGATAAATTCGTTATTACAAAAACAGGGAATACCGTTAACGTCAAACAGTACAAATTAGATAAAAACAAAGAAAATCCGGAATTGGTTTTCGAAAAGACCTATGACGATTCCAAGACCAAAGAACTATGGATCTACGGGCTTGAAGATGACGATATCTATGAAGTTTCCGGTGACGGCAAACCCAAGATGAATATCCGTCTGATCGGGGGTTACAATCATGATACCTACAACATCGCCGACGGCAGCAAAGTGAAGATTTACGATTTTAAATCCCAGAAAAACACATACAGCGCCAGAGGTGCCTCCAAACATATCTCTGATGATTACAACGTCAATACCTACGACTATAAACATCCGAAATACAACTTTTTCGCAGGCTATCCGAATGCCAACTTCAATCCGGACGACGGTATCATTTTAGGGGTTGTCGCCAATTATACCGTAAATAATTTTATCCGCGATC
Source organism: Weeksellaceae bacterium (assembly GCA_022701545.1). Lineage (GTDB taxonomy): Bacteria > Bacteroidota > Bacteroidia > Flavobacteriales > Weeksellaceae > Chryseobacterium. The sequence continues at coordinate 945 of JAKOOG010000276.1, forward strand.
CGTATACGCAGAAACACAGTCTGAGAGCCAATATGTACACGGCAACAGGCGGATTCAATGTCGGCTATAAAGGGATTTTTAAAAAAGCCATCGGAGGCTGGGATGCCGGCATCGATGCATCATACACGACCCCGTTTTTTGCAAGAACATTTTTCGGGCTGGGAAATGAAACCATCTACGACAAAGACGCCGTAGACCGGGATTACAACCGGGTGAGGATCTCACAGTTCAAATTTGCGCCTTCCGTTTCCACCACCAGCTGGCACGGCCTCAGACACCAGTTCCAGTTGAATTATGAACAGGCGAAAGTACAGAGGAATGACAACCGCTTTATTGCCGTCTCTCGGGATGTGAATCCTGAAGTTTTCAACGGCCAGCAGTTTGCCGGAGCCAACTACACCTTCAGCTTCAGAAACCTGGACAATACGGCCTTCCCTACCCTTGGATTGGAATTCGCACTGAATGCAGGATGGAAAGCGAATGTAGCAGAATTTAACCAGAACTTTGCCTCGTTCCAGGGAACGCTGAATATCTTCCACCGGATCGATAAGCGAGGAAAATTTGTTTTGGCGAACTCAGCCAATGCCATGATCATCAACAACAACCATTTTGAATTCTATCAGGCGGCCGCCATCGGCGGAAACAACAAAATGCGGGCTTACCGGAATGAAAGGTTTGCCGGAAAATCCTATTTTGTGAACAATACGGAAGTCCGTTGGGATTTCGGGCGCATCAAAAACAAAATCGCTCCTGCCAATATGGGGGTGCTGATCGGCTATGACCTCGGAAGGGTCTGGATGGACCGCGAGTCTTCCGATAAATGGCACCAGGGCGTAGGCGCCGGATTCTGGCTCAATATCCTGGAAATGTTCTCCGCAAGGGTAGACTATTTTACCGGCGAAGACGGCGGCAGGATTTCAGGCGGTGTAGGACTGGCATTCTAATAATTAGCAGTTAGCAAATAGCAAATAGCAAATAGCAAATAGCAAATAGCAAATAGCAAATAGCAAAATTAAATTTATGGCAGGGTTCGAAAAATAACCCTGCTCTATTTTTATGTTAAAATTCCCACAAACAAATCTGCGTAATCTGTAAAATCTGCGTGAGATTATTTAATGCAAGGTTTTTACTTTTCGGATGAATATTCGAAGGTAACAAAGAAGAAATCAGCAAGCTGATTAATGAAGATCACATCTGCTTCGCACAGCAGACTTGTCTGCCTTTGCCACATAAAATCAGCGGTATGAAACATCCATCTTTACGTTGAAAAATTCCTGTAGCCAAAACGATGAGATCTGATTTTACTTCAGATTAAACCGGTACACATTCCCACCTGTTTTTTTGTCCTTTTCATCTGCGATCATCAAAGTATGATCATCCAGAAAGACAATAGCTTCTTTTTGAGAATTATGGTTTAATGAGACCGTACGGATTTTTGCTTTGCTGAAATCATCAGGGCTGAAACCGGTCAGTACCTGGATGTTTTTGTGGTTTAATAAAACGATCTGGTTTTTGGTGCTGTTGATGGCCGCGGAAGTAATGGCCGCATCGCTGTATCCGCCTTTGAGCTTCAATTTCCCTATTAGTCGGGCCTGGAAGTCGCCTGGCTGATTGGGAACTTTAAAGACCAGGAAAGTCCCGTCAAAACCTTTGCTCCGGTTTTTGGTAAACAGGTAAAAATTTCCGTCCATTTCTATAAAGGCTTCACAGTCGTACAGCAGGTTTGATTTTTTGGGTGGAAATTCCGTTTGCCCTTCATAATGGAATTTCGTTTCCTGTATGACCCGGGTGGATTTCTGATCAGCTTTTTTAAGATCAATTTTTAAAATCGACAGGTTTTGCCGGTCGTTGTCGTTATTTCCGAAATCGCCGATGTAAAGGTTTCCCTGCCGGTCTGCCGTAATATCTTCCCAGTCGTGGTTCTCTGCATTTTCCACCAAAACATCCGCTGTCAGGTCACCCTGCAGATTCAGCCCATACACTAGATTTTTGTTTCCCTGGTCTTCAATGGTCCAGAGGGTCTTTTTATCCGGAGATACGGCTATTCCGGAAACTTCCTTCAGCTTTTTAGGTAAAGAAAATTCCACTTTCAGTTCATCGGTTGCAGGAGAATCCTGAGCTTTTGGATGACAACTCCAAAGGAAAAAGGCAGAAACAATAAGAGCTCGCCACATAATTTATTTTTTTAATTTTTTAAACCGGAAATAAGAGAACCTTATATTCTTCTCTAAGTTATTAATAATCTGCTGATGGTGAAGAAAAAATCCTGCCGCCAGACCGATCAGGCTTCCGATGATGGTGTCGATAAGCCGGGCCTGCATCAGGTTTCCGACGTTATGAGGTGCCCCACTTGCCGTTTCGGCCAGAAGAATCGTCAGCGGCGTTATAAAGATCACCGCCAGACCGTAGTTCCGGACCACCAGAAATTCAATAATAAACTGCAATACCGTAATCATGATGATCATCGTTATCTTATCGGGATTCAATAAAAGAATCAGCCAGACAAGCCCGATGCCAATAAAAGTACCCAGGATCCGGTGGGTATTCCGCTGCCTTACATGTTCGAAATTCCGTCCCTGAATGATGGCCACGGTAGCAATGGAAATCCAGTAGGTATTTTTAAATTCCAGCAGATGACCGATGATCAGCGTCAGGGCCATGAAAAATCCGATGATGGTACTTTCGACGAATCTGGTATATCTTCTTTTATTAAAGATTCTCCGCGGAACCGTTACCACTTCACTTTTTTCAACAAAAACGGAATACAGGAAGGCCAGTGAGCATGACAAAATGGCCCCCATTGCCACAAGACCGACCCTTAGCGGAATCAGTTCCGGATCAAACGGATAAGTACTTGCCATTGCCGCCACCATGATAAAGAAAAAATTACCGGGCGGCGGAATTTTAAAATACGACGAAATAAAATGGGCCAGAAACGAAATGACGGCTACGGACAGGGCTGCAAAATAAATATTGAATCCGAAAAAAGAACTTACGGTAAATGAAAATACGATCCCAAAAGCACAGATTGTCAGGTGGATCATCCGTTGGGCCATCGGAGCTGAGGTGAAATACAGGATCGTTAGTGCCCCCAGGCTGGAAAGTGCGCCGTAGTTCGGTTTTCCCAGGAAATAGCCGATGAACAGGCAGCTGCCGATGCACAATGCGGCAAGAAACGGAAAATGCCATTTCCTTTCCGTCTGTTTGATTTCCAGCAGGTACTGAAACCGGTGATGCAGCGGGTTTTTTACTTTCATCTACTGCAGGCGTTTGGCTTGTTCCCAAAGGACGTCCATTTCTTCCAGCGAAAGATCCGCGAGGTTAACCTCCTGTTCCGTTGCCAGGGTTTCCATTTTCTGGAATCTCGAAATGAATTTAAGGTTGGTTCTTTCCAGTGCCGAATCCGGATTAAGGCCTGAGATCCGTGCATAGTTGATGAGCGAGAAAAAGACATCGCCCAGCTCCTGCTCTTTTTTAATCGGGTCGGTTTCCTCGTGGAATTCCCGGATTTCTTCATCCACTTTTTTCCATGCATCTTCGGCATCATGGAACTCGAACCCGATGCCCTTCACCTTATCCTGGATCCGGTAGGCTTTTACCAGGCTCGGCAGGCTTTTCGGAACACCGCCCAAAATGGATTTGTTGCCTTCTTTCAGCTTCAGCTTTTCCCAGTTCTGCTTTACTTCTTCTTCGTCTTTTACTTCGGTATCCCCGTAAATATGGGGATGGCGGAAAATCAGCTTTTCGTTCAGGGAATTGATGACATCCGCAATATCGAAGCTTTCTTTTTCAGAACCGATTTTGGCATAAAACACCAGATGCAGCAAGACGTCGCCAAGTTCTTTTTTAATCTCCTGGAGATCGTTCTGTAAAATTGCATCAGAAAGTTCATAGGTTTCTTCCAGCGTCAGATGGCGCAACGATTCGAGGGTTTGCTTTTGGTCCCACGGGCACTTTTCGCGCAGGTCGTCCATAATATCCAGTAATCTTCCGAAAGCTTCCAGCTTTTCCTGTTTGGTATTCATAGTTTGGGAATTCAAGTCTTACAAATTTACGGCAAATATTCTGTTATGCTCTTTTGTACCGAAACAAAAGAATCAGAACCATTTTAATTCCCGGTGAATTTCCGTTTGCTCCGGAGGCCCGTCATCCCTCTCTTTTCGTCTGCTTTTCAGGATTATTTAAGAAACCATAAACAGATTTTAAAAATTACCGAAATCGTAGTTAAATTAAAGTCAGTTTCACAACTCAATAAGATGGATTGAAAATCCACTGTACGAAAACCATTCTCTGAAAGGAAGTCGAGAAAAATCATAAAAAAGCCCGTTTCATTAGCTATGAAACGGACTCTTTAGATTTTAATCAACGGGATGCCTATCCTTCGGCAGGCAGATCCGGTACGATAATATAGCATTCTTCATTAATCGCGACACATACATCAGCGTCAGGGCAATAATATTTCCCGGGAGGACATTTTGCAGAAGATGCTGCCCCTTTAATGGATTTCAGTTCTTTTCTTGACAGGCTTTTTAAATTTTTCATAGTAATAAATTTGTTTTAGTTATAAATCATTATATTCTCAAAGTTAATAAAAGATTTATATCATAAAATTTTATTTTTCACTTATTTTTCAAACGATCCTACTTCATAAGATCCTTTAATTATGAAATCCGGATTTCGCTCCGTTCTGATATCAGGCATCCAGTTCTGTATTTCCTTCACTTCTTTGGTTTGATTTACAGCAATCGGCACACGCTTTCCCGGAGCGGCCATAATCTGATATTAATTTCCCAGATGGCTTTTGAGATCATTTTGACTAAATACAGTCCTGATTCTGTTTTAATTTTGTCAATTTTCCCCTAAAGAAAAGAAGTTCTTTTGCATTAAAAACAATTACCGCCAGAAATATGATGGAATAGGCTAAGATCTGTATCCATGAAAGCTCTTCCCGGTATACGGTTCCTGCCAGAATAAAAGCGATAATAGGGTTGATGTTTAAAATCATTCCCACTTTGGAGGATGAAATCCCCGACAGGGCATACAGGTTTAAGAGCAGAGGAACAATGGTATACATAACGGCAATTACCTCAATCAACATATAAAATTTGAATTCGGCAGGAATAGCACCCGAATAGGAAGGAAAAAACGGCAACAGGATCAGAGAAGACAGAACAATGTGGATGTTAAGGATCAGAAATTTATCAAATCTTTTATTAATACTCTGGAGAATAAGATAACCGGCATAACTGAAGCCAATCAGACTGCTATACAGCATATCCATCAGGTTGGAATAGGACAGCAAAATACATCCCAGTCCGCTTAATGCCACAGACAGCCATTGTAAGCGGGTAAGCTTCTCCCGCAGGATCAGGAAAGCCAGGATGGTGGTGATAATCGGGCAAACCAGGTAAGCCACCGAGGTAGCCCTTACACTGATGTGGTTCATCACATAAATGAATGAAAACCAGTTGCCCGTCAGAAGCACGCTGCTCAACATATTCAGCCCTATATTTTGCTGCCGTGCCTTTTTAGGCAGGCTGCTAAAAATATCCAGGTTTTCTTTCAGCTTTTTCTTTCTGAAGACAGCGGAAATCAGCGACATGATGACTGCACAGCTGAACACCCTGTAAAAAAGAATATCGAGGGATGAATAGCCGTGCAGGGGTTTTAAAACAAGGCTGAAAGTACCCCAGATGGCAAAGGCCGTTACTGCGGCAAAATAATATGTTAGCTGTTTCAATTGAGGTCCGGTTTTTTTCTGATTTATTTTTAAGAACGGCAAAGATAGGCATAATCGGTGAGGCTCTGCCGGCTTTACAAACCAACAGCAGGATTCTGAATAATCAGCTTCACGAAAGCTTTCTGATCTCAAGTTTCAGCGGGCCATCATTTCAGCCGATCGGATGTAATGGTTTCGGATATTATTTAAAACGAACCTGTTTCCTATATGAACCGGATCGTTTCTGTGACAATTGTCACGCTGAGATTGTGTCAAACGACGTTGTACCGGGAAGGGGTCTCATCCTAATTTTGCTATGTAATAAAATGTACGGGCAATCATTTGATAAACCAACCTTAATTAACAAAAGAATTATGAGCACACAACCTATTTATTATCAGGACGCAAGCAGTCTGGCAGAATTAATACGGAACCGGGAAATATCACCTGTGGAAGTTTTAAAAATTCACCATGAACGGATCAACTCGTTAAATCCGTCCATCAACGCCATTGTAACCCTTTCCGAGCATGCCATCCGGGAAGCGGAACTGGCTGAAAAGATGGTTTTGAGCGGTGAAAAGCTGGGCCCTTTTCACGGGGTCCCGTTTACGGTAAAAGATTCTATCGACACCTCCAAGGTATTGACGCAGAGGGGATCGCCTATTTTTAAAGGACGGATGCCGCATACGGATGCTACCAGTGTGGCGAGAATGAAAACGGCCGGAGGAATTTTAATCGGGAAGACCAATCTCCCTGAATTTTCTTACTGGATCGAGAGTGATAATTTACTGAACGGCCGCACCAATAACCC
>JAKOOG010000279.1 GCA_022701545.1 Weeksellaceae bacterium
ATATGTAAAACGTCCGCCGGCAGGGAAGAAGCCAATGAAAGATTGTCCTGCAAGCCTTCAAAATAAGTTGCCAGAATGAATTTCAGATCCGGAAAATGCTTCCGGATTTCAGCATACACCCATCGATAGGTTTCTTTTGCCTTTTCATTAAGGTCCAATGCTAAAAAAGGTTCGTCAAACTGGATGTACTCTGCCCCTTGGTTTTCCAGTTCTTTTAAAATTTCAAGATATACCGGCAGAAGCTTTTTCGCCAGATCCAGTTTATCAAAACCTTCTTCTTTTTCTTTTCCGAGCAACAGATACGTTACCAAACCGATGATAACCGGCTTTGCATGGATTCCTGCTTCTTTGGCACTGATGAATTCTTTAATGATTCTGTCTGAAAACAAACGGAACTGCTGATCCTTCCGGAATTCAGGAACGATGTAGTGGTAATTGGTATCAAACCATTTGGTCATTTCCATGGCCGTAATGTCCATTCCCTCTTTCTGGAATCCCCTGGCCATCGCGAAATAAAGTTCCAATTCGTGCTTTTGAGCTGCTATTTCATGATAACGCTCCGGAATGGCACCCACGGTGAGGGTCATGTCCAATACCTGGTCATAATACGAAAAGTCATTGCACGGGATCAGGTCGATGCCTGCTTCCTCCTGAAGTTTCCAATGCTTGTTTTTGATGGTTCTGCCGGTCTCCAAAAGAGCGTTGACATCGATTTTGCCTGTCCAATACTGCTCGCAGGCTTTTTTGAGTTCTCTGTTGCTACCAATACGCGGATAGCCAAGAAGGTGCGTTTGCATGTTCTTAAAACTTTTAAATGAAACAATAATTTTAAAAGCTCTTCAGATGCTTCGCAATGCACGCGGGAAAAAGAATTTTAAGGAATAGGGAAGATGCGGGAACGACGTAATTTTTCCATCAGATCATGGATTGGCTTGAGCGTTTTTATCTTTTGACTTAAGTTTTTAAATGAAATGCTTTGAGTCCTGTCCATTCAAAAGACAGAAACGATAACCAACCCTGAAAAATGATTACCTTCATTTCACGGCGATACATCTGCAGTTCACTACAACTAAAAAATAAAAAACTCCTAAAATAAATTCAGGTAAAAAATTCAAACCAAATACGTTCAAAATGCATCATCTGTATGACCCAAAAGCTCCAGACCGCGAGAGCATTGTCAATTCGGAACAGGCAGGTCTCCTGACTTGTAACAGTTTCTGTCATCCTTCCCGTTTGCACAGTGGATCTACTCGGACAAAAACCTTTGGGGTATTACTTACAGTTGCGCGACAGTTCGTGATTCTCACACGATTCCCTATTAATCTACTTTACGTAAAACCTTTTCCGTTTGATGAAGGATGTTAAAGAACTATTTCCGGACAAATGTAGGAAATATTTTCTATCCCTGTTAACGTTTTAACGTTAACGAGGGTAATCCAAGAAACCAAATGCCAATTCCAGCGATTCCTTTATGTGCAGGTCTAATGCATGTCCGTTTTCTAAAGGATGGAAGAATTCTTTCGGATTGACAAATACATTGTTGTATTTCGTGCGGTCACTGGCGCCATCGACGTCAATCGGTAAAAGGCCGCGCCCTTTTTTGCGCTGTACGGTTTTGAGGCCTTTGGAAGTCACTTTGGATTCCACGCAGCCGACCAGGGCACCTCTGCCTAATACATCAAAACAGATTACGGTGTAAATTCCGTTCGGAACCAGCTGGCTCGGTGGGAGGATGCAGGCGTAGAGGACATGGGGCAAATTGGAAATTCCCCGGGAAATTTCGACGGATAGGTTAGTGTCATGAAACGTTTGGTAATTGTTTTGTAAGACTTCCTTTAAACCGCTCAGCGCATCGCGGATCGTCATCATTCCGGGATCATTAGTCCGCAACGGCTGTCCTTTTACAACCGGATGGACCTGCCGGAACTCGCAGATGGCGTTGAAATAATCGGTAATTGGAGTGTTAATCATCAATTATTATTTATTCTGTCCTTTGAAAAATATGCGTAAGTTTCGCATTCTTAATAAAATCTTCCGTGGACGTATTTTGATCTGCTCTTTTGTCGGTCAGTTCAAAATAATATGCCATCATGTTCGGAAATTTGGGGTCTTTACACATCACTTTGAATCTTTTAACCGTAGGGTCTGAACTTAAAAAAGCCTGTTCTGAAGCATTGCTCAGCCTGATGTTGTTGACGTCGAAAGCATCTTTCCAGTTTTTCTGAAGCCTGGCAAAACGCTTCTGGGTACGGTCACTGTCTTCAGTTTCAAACTTATCAACCTGAAAATCGGTGAGGAGCTGCGGATAAACCAATCCTTCCTTCAGAAGGAGAGCGGTTATTTTATCAGCAGGATCGTAGAAAACCGTTTTATTGTCAAATACAATCTGTTTGTCCTTTACGGTTATCTGTCCGGTAAACTTTTTATAGTTTTTCCTTTTATACTCATTTTTAAAATGTTCGATAACGGCTTTATCTTTAGGACCGGCTTTTGTTGTTTTCTGAGCAGCGGCAGAAACCGATAGAAGTACGGAAAAGCTTATGGTATACAGGAGTTTCATTGAATAGGATTTTTATTAAGAACGCTTGAATCTATAAAATATTTTTAATTCTCAGATGCTGAAGCAGCATGATGGTTTTGGCATCCCGGATTTCACCGGAATCAATCATTTCCAGCGCATCTCCAAAAGCAATTTCCAGCACTTCGATGTCCTCCCCTTCGTCAGCCAGTCCGCCGCCGCCATTGATTTTTAATTCCTCGGAATATTCCGCTATAAAAAAATGAAGGATTTCCGTTACCGATCCCGGCGACATATAGGCTTCAAATATTTTTTCAACATGGGAAATTTTGTATCCTGTTTCTTCTTCGGATTCCCGCCTGATGCAGTCTTCCGGGTTATCGTTATCGAGCAGGCCGGCACAGGCTTCGATCATCATGCCTGATGCATTTCCGTTGATGAATGTCGGCAGCCGGAACTGTCTCGTTAAAATGATAGTTTCCGAATTTTTATTATACAATAGGATCACGGCGCCATTTCCCCGATCGTAGGCTTCACGGCTTTGCTGCTCAAAAGTGCCGTCTTTTTTCTGGATAGTAAAGGTTACTTTCTTTAGGGTGTACCAATTATCGGATAGAATCTCCGTTTTTTCAATCGTTACTTTTGTATCGTGCATAATTGTATTGTGTCGGTTTTTAATTTTTTAAAAGATCTTTTAACGCTTCCTTTAGATCAGGGAATTTAAACTGAAAGCCTGCATGCTGTATTTTCCCCGAAGAGGCCCTTGAACCTTCAAGGACTGCTACTGAAAGCTCACCGAAGAGCAGCTTCAAAACAAACGCCGGAACATTGGGCATGAATAATGGTTTTTTCAGGACTTCAGCTGCCTGTACTGTCAGATCTTTATTGGTTGCATGCTCAGGAGCAACGGCATTAAAAGCTCCGTCCAATTCAGAATTTTTCAGTGCAAACTCATACATGGAGCAGATGTCCTGGATATGAATCCACGGCATATATTGTTTTCCGGTGCCCAGCGGAGATCCGATCCCTGCTTTTATGGTCGGAAGCATCTTCTTTAAAGCTCCTTCTTTTTCAGAAAGAACAACGCCGGTTCTCAGTTTCACAACGCGTTCTGCAACCCGCTGATTTTTGAATTCATCGGCTGACTGTTCCCAGACAATAGTTACTTTACTTAGGAAGTCATGCCCCGGTCCGTCTTTTTCCGTAAATATCTTTTCGGTAGTTTCGGTTCCGTAATAATTGATCCCTGAAGCGGAAACAAAGGATTTAAGTTTTTGATTTTTCTTTTGTAGCGTTTTTAAAAGAAGGCCGGCAGAACCAACCCTGCTTGAGATAATTTCTTTTTTTCTATCTTCCGTCCACCTTTTTTCTGCGACGCCCGCTCCTGCCAGGTGAATGATGTGCGAAACATTTTCAAGAGCAGTTCCATCAATTGTACCGGCATTGACATTCCATTCAAACTCATTTGCATTTTGCTTTTTCCGGGTTAAAAACCGGACGGTATATTCTTTTTCAAGTCTTTTTGATAATTCTTTAGCGATTAAACCGTTGGCTCCGGTGATTAGGACGATTTCTTTCATATAATAATGTTAGGTGGTATTTTGTGATTGGTTTCTTACAATCAGAACAAAGTCGTCATCCAAAAGCTTATAGCCATAATCGTAGATAAATTTATATTCGGAACCATTTTTATAAACTTTCAGATTGGTGAAATAATCAAAATCAAAACCCAAGCCATCAAGTCTGGTCCGGGAAATTTTTGTTTTGCCGTCGGTATTTACTTCGGTCAGGATTCTGTAATTTTTACGGAGTTTGTTGTTCACATTCCGCATCAGGTTGTTGGAATCCTTATTCTGTTTGTTGTTGTAGGCGTTCCGGCAGGCATCATTGCAAAATTTTTTGTCTGATCTGCCGATAATTTTTTCGCCGCATTCGAGACATTCCATCATTTTTATTTTTTCAGTTGGTGGTTGTTATTGTGTTTTTTTCTGAGAAGTTTTATAAACCGGTTGTGCGCCGGATAACTTCTGTTGGGAGTTATATTGTTAAAAAAGAGTGCGACAAGCAGTAAAATAAGACAGCCGGACAATACAGGTGACAGCACATACCAGAATCCCAGTTCAGGAATTTTCCCCGTTGAGCTGACAGCGATTAATGCGGTAGCGCCGCCGGGCGGATGCAAAGTTTTTGTAAACTGCATCAGGACGATAGAAAGTGCCACGGCCAATGGCGCGGAAAGCCAGATGATATCCGGGACGATCTTATAAATAGCAACGCCGACCAAAGCTGAAAGCACATGTCCGCCAATGAGGTTTCGCGGCTGGGCCAGAGGACTTTGGATGGCACCGTAAATTAATACGCTCGATGCCCCGAAGGAACCGATGAGAAAAATATTTTCCGTCGCTGCCAGGCTGTGCGACTGGATGAACGCAATAATCCCGATTCCGAAAAATGCTCCCAGAAAGGATAAAAAATGTTCTCGGTAATCGACCAGTGTTTCCTGATAGATGACATATTTTGAAATCCGGAATGTTCTTTTAATCATCTTCTTCATATTTCCAAATATACGGAATTTATCCGTTTACAAACGACTACAAACGAATTTAAATAATTTTCTACCGACTTGGGTGGTGAACTCGGGCAATCTTTGCAACAGAGATTTGAGAAAACAGTGAACGTCTCGGATCTGAATATTAACTTTAAAAATACACATTATGTCACTACGAAACAAAATTACACTCATCGGACACACAGGAAAAGAAGTAGAAGTTATCAACTTTGAAAACGGAACCTTAAAAGCCAGCGTATCTCTTGCAACCAGTGACCATTACACCAATGCAAAAGGAGAAAAAGTAGAAGAGACCCAATGGCACAATCTGGTTGCCTTCGGGAAAACGGCGGAAATCCTTCAGAAATACGCTCCGAAAGGAAAAGAAATTGCCGTGGAAGGAAAACTTACCTATCGGTCTTATGACGATAAGGACGGCGTGAAAAGATTCATTACCGAGATCCGGGTAGAAGAAATTCTCTTGTTGGGAGGGAAATAATTTTAAAAATTACCGCCATGAAAGTAAAAGTTTTTAAAATAAGAATAGGTGAAGAATACCTTCACAGAGATCAGAAAATGCTGGATACCTTTCTGGAATCACATGAAATCATCAAAGTGGAAACGGCTTTTGTGAATGATGAAAACTACTGGTCCGTGGTCATGTATTTTGACGAAATCAAAATAGCAAAGGATTCTGTGAAAGAGCCGAAACATGCAAAGTATTCTGCGGAAGACGATGCACTGACCTCCGATGAAGCAGCAATTCTGGAAGCCCTTAAATATTGGCGGTCGGAAAAAGCCAAAGAGCAGAATCTGCCGTCTTATTTTATCGCTACCAACAAAGAGCTTTTGTCGGTGGCAAAATACAAGCCGGCAAAGAAAGAGGAACTTTTGGACATTAAAGGTTTCGGAAAACATAAGATCGAAAATTATGGCGAGGAAATTCTGGAACTCCTGGAAAGCATTTGATTTTTGGTAGAAACACAAGTGGGGGAAAGTATTATTTTTACCCGAGGCCGGAGATTATTCTTCTCCGGCTTTTTGTTTGTCTTAAAAGTCCGTTCAATTCCTTATTTTTGCTGCTTACAAATATTAATCATTATTTATCTATTATAAAATGAAACCAGGTTTAGCAAAAGGAACGAGAGATTTTACCGCACTGGAAGTTTCCAGAAGAAGATATATCATCAATATACTCCAGAAAAACTTCGAATTGTTCGGGTTCCAGCCGCTGGAAACGCCAAGCTTTGAAAATCTTTCGACGTTAACGGGAAAATACGGGGAAGAAGGAGACCGGCTGATCTTTAAGATTTTAAATTCGAGTATTAACGAAGCAAAAGAAGATAAAAAGATTCTAATGCTTTCTGACTTTCAGAAAGCATTAGATCAACCTTTTAATTCAGAAAATCTTACGGATAGAGCCCTTCGTTACGATCTTACCGTCCCTTTTGCGAGATTCGTGGCCATGAACCATAATCAGCTTACTTTTCCTTTCAAGCGGTATCAGATCCAGCCGGTATGGAGAGCAGACCGTCCGCAGAAAGGAAGGTTCAGGGAGTTTTATCAGTGTGATGCCGATGTGGTAGGCAGCGAAAGCCTGTTGCAGGAAGTGGATCTGGTGCAGCTGTATCTGAAATCATTTGCCGAGCTTGGCGTTTCGGTAACCATTCACATCAACAACCGAAAGATCCTTTCCGGACTGGCAGAATTTGCCGGTATTACCGATCAACTGATCGATTTCACGGTAGCCTTGGATAAGCTGGACAAAATCGGGAAAGAAGGGGTCGTAAAAGAATTGCTGGAACGTGGAATTGTGCAGGAATCGATTGATAAACTGGACTTTTTATTTATACAATCTGACGATGCCTTGGAAAACCTTCTTCAGCTTAAGGAAAAATTTGCCGGAAATGAGACCGGCTTAAAAGGAGTGGAAGAACTCGAAACGGTTATTACACAATCTTTGAATCTTGGAGTGGATATTCAGAATCTCAGATTCGATATTACTTTAGCAAGAGGTCTGGATTATTACACCGGGGCTATTTTTGAAGTGAAAGCGGATGAGGTGAAGATGGGTTCCATCGGCGGTGGCGGAAGATACGATAATCTTACAGAGGTTTTCGGCGTTAAAAATATTCCGGGAATCGGGATTTCCTTCGGTCTGGACCGGATTTACCTGGTGATGGAAGAATTAGGACTGTTTCCGGAAGAAGCCACTTCCAAGGTAGAATATTTGTTCGCTAATTTCGGCGGAAACGAAACACTGGAAGCTTTACAACTCATTAGGCAACTCAGAGAAAAAGGGATTTCGGCAGAAATATATCCTGAAGCGGCGAAGATCGGGAAACAATTTACTTATGCCGAAAAGAAAGGCATTAAAAATCTTGTTTTTTTAGGAGAAGAAGAAATTAAAAACGGAACGGTAACCTACAAAGATCTTGAAGCCGGAGAACAAAAGACCGTTCCTAAGGAAGAATTTTTAGCCTTATAATGAATCGCGTTCCCAAAGATTTGCTGGAAAAATGGCTTAAAGGCTGGTCAATCTCAAGGGGCAAGCCTTTGCCGGAAGCCTGGAAATCCGGATACGAAATTCAAGTAGGAGATAAGGAGCAAAAAGCGAGATATGTATTTCCTGAGGTAAGCGAAGATTTTATTCAGCTTTCGGAATCTATCCGTGAGCCCTGGGTTTATCTGAAGGTTTGTGCATCTTTTGAAGAATTTGGAACGCTTATTCCGGAACGGTGGAAAATGCAGCCGCAGGGTTACATGATGCATTGTCCGGAAAGAATGAACATTCGTGAAAGTAATCTTCCGAATGGTTATTCCATGGAAGTGTTTGAGCAACAGACAAATTCTTTTATCGTGCGGATTTATTCCGAAGATAAAAAGGAAGCAGCCATCGGAAGGCTCGTTATTATTGACGGACTTGCCGTGTATGACCGCATTAAAACAGAGAAAGACCATCAGCGGAAAGGCCTTGCCACACAGATCATCAGACAGCTTGAAACGATTGCGCTGTCTCAAAACGTTTCAAACCATTTCTTGGTGGCAACGGAACAAGGAAAGCTTTTGTATGAATCTTTAGGCTGGAAGCTGTATAGCCTGTACAGCTCAATAGTCATACCGGAAGAAGATTGATGTAGCCTGGATCAATATTACAAAACATAAAATTGAATATGACTGATTTTCCTTGATAATCTGTTAAATACCAAAATGATTTTGTAATTTGTAACTGAAAAATTAAACTAATACTTAATGAATACGATTTGCGGACTATGTGGTAACCCATTAACTTCGATGGACACCGCAGCAGGTAAAAATAAACTGGCAGATGGCCATTTGTTGTGCAACAAGTGTCTCAATCAGGCTGCTGTACTCAATAAAGATGTCATTACGAATCTCAGCCAGTTTTTCCTTCCCGAGATCAGAGGAATTATTCTTCAGGGAAAAATCGGCGGGTCTGAAAATCCTGTATCTTCAAATTTTCAGGATGCCGGGGCACCCACTTTCGGATTTGGCGGGATACCCACAAGGTTCGATGAAATTCAGGATCAGATTGTTGCCCTGAATGCAAGATTAAGTATTCTGGCGAACGGTGAAGTAAAAGAACTGGTTAATATTTTAGAAAGGGATGAAAGGCTTACTGCCATTGCCGAAGCATTAACGATTCCCGGAAAGATAGAAGGAGTTATTTTTTCCACTTATAAAAGAGTGGTTTTTATCGACAAAAAACTTTTGGGAAATGTGCAGATCGATGAATATCCGCATCACAACATCCGTTCTGTTGAGCATGTGGAAAGCCTTTTGTATTCAACCCTCAGAATTATTTCCAAAAACGGTTCCTCAGCAGAATTCAAGCTTCACAATAAAGGCGACGGCAGAAATTTCAGCAATGCTTTCAATCAGTATCTGAATGGAAATTCCGGCCAATCAGCTTCGCAACAACAACAGCAACAAATTCAGGCTTCCTCTTTTAATTTGTACAATCTTCCGGATCAGGAATCACCTTTTCATCAGAAAAGCAGTCATGAAACAGTTTCTCAAAATGCATCTGAAGAAAAAAAAGAATCCCCGGAGGTTATCATCCATCAATTGGAAAAACTGGGTAAATTAAGGGAACTGGGTGTTTTGACGGAACAGGAGTTTGCCGAACAGAAAAAGAAACTGCTGGAAAGACTGTAAAATTATTACGGGAGCAGGGTAGAGGTATGGTTTAGACCAGACGATTATTCAAAACCTGAAAGAAAGCTTTTAGTGAAAAATTACGTGATCCAGGGGAACTAAATTAAAAAATTAATCATGGAAAATGATCTGGAAACCAACAGGAAATCCTGGAACGCTAAGGTAGAACCTCATCTGAAATCTGATTTTTATTTTGTAGATGAGTTTCTGAAAGGAAGAACATCGTTAAATTCTATTGAACTGGAGCTTTTAGGAGACTTATCCG
>JAKOOG010000396.1 GCA_022701545.1 Weeksellaceae bacterium
CAGATTACCCTAACCGTAAATCCGCTGCCAAATGTGAACAATAGTTCTTTAACCTCTTGTGCAGGGGCAAACGGGAACGGAACTTTTAACCTTACTTCCGCCAATCTTTCTTCTGATCCGGGAATAACGGTTACGTACTTTACCAGTTCCAATCTAACAGGGCAGATCACCAACCCTACCGCATATTCCGGACCGGCCGGAACTATCTACGCTAATGTAACTTCATCAGCAGGATGTTCAAAAACCGCTCAGATTACCTTAACCATTACGCCGTCGCCGAATATCAATACAGCAAATTATAACGCCAGCTTATGCGATGATAATTTCGACGGAATCATTAATGTGAACTTTTCAGCCGTCACTCAGCAGATTGTGACCAATTCTTCGAATTTTAATGTGCGGTATTATGCAAGCCAGGCCGATGCTGTTGCCGGCAACAATAATACATTACCGACTAACTGGACCTACACGGCCAATGCAACAGTTTATGTAAGGGCAGATGCACTTAGCGGAACATGCCCTGCCGTATTCGGACAGATCAGCTTCAAGGCCGGAAACCGGATTACCTTAATTTCCAATACCGCAAATACAGAAGTCTGTGATACTGATCTTAACGGTTACGAAAATATCAATCTGAATGATTATAAAAATGCATTTACGGCTAACCCTGCCGTGACAGTAACTTTCCATGCTACCTTGGCAGATGCTCAGAACGGAGTAAATACCATTGCTCCCGGCCAGACGATTACTGCTCCGAAAACATTTTACCTGCGGTTTGTAAGCACTACAGAATGTGCCGATACCGGAACGATTACCATCGCTTTAAAAACACCTAAAAAATCGGATAATTTAAAAGACCGTGTAATTTGCTCTACTGAAAAAGTACTGCTGGATGCCGGACCGGAATTCACATCTTATGCATGGAGTACCGGGGCAACTTCCCAGACGATCCAGGCAGGTGCGGGAAGCTACTATGTAGACCTTGGTTACAATGGCTGTGTCTACCGCCAATATGTAAATGTTACAGTTTCCCAGGCTCCGAGCATCACCGGCATTAATATTACAGGATCCGGTGCCGCCGTACAGGTTACCGGCGGAACCCCGCCTTATCAGTATTCTCTGAATGGAATCGATTATCAAACTTCCAATACTTTTACAGGCCTTACGCGGGGAATCCATACCGTTTATGTTTTAGGAAAAGACGGATGCTCGCCGGTGGTCAAAGAGTTTTTAGTATTGAATCTTATCAATGCCATTACCCCCAACGGCGACGGGATCAATGATGTCCTGAATTATTCGGATTTAAGAATCAAGCAGAATGTTTCTATTGAAATTTCGGACCGCTATGGCGCTGCTGTCTACAAATCTTCCGGCAGTTCATATACATGGGACGGAAAATCCGGAGGCAGAACCCTTCCTACCGGAACTTACTGGTATATTCTGAAATGGACCGAGCCGGATACCCGATTGCCGGTCTCCCATTCCGGATGGATTTTGATTAAAAACAGGCAATAGTCTCATTTTTTAAAATACAAGGCATAGTCCCGATGACAGCGAATCATCGGGACTTTTATTTCTCTATTTATGGAATACACCGGAATATTAAAAAAATATTAAAAATTCAACAATCTTTAATATTATAGATATTAGTAATTAAATTTTGTGTAAAAAATTGATTTTTAATATTTACATTTGCATCCCCTATTGAGAAATATGAAAAAACTTTTACTAACCATTTGTACATTTCTTTGTTTATTATTCAATGCCCAACTTGATACGGATCATTGGTTTGCGCCGATGGCCTCCAAGGCAGGGACCGCTAATCTACAAGGCTTCTTGTACCTGTCTACGGATCAGGTCACTCCTTTTTCCGTACAGATTTATAACAGCAATTCCCTTTTTACAACAGTACAGGTAAGCAAAGGAAATCCAGCGCAGGTAAGTATTCCCAGCAATTTCTTAATTACGGATAATCCATCCGATCTTTTTACGCCCAATTCCATGGGTGTATACCTGAAAGGGACCAAGAAGTTTTTTGCCAACTACCGGTTTTCGGTTCCCAATCATGCGGAGATTATTACCTCCAAAGGATTGGCAGGCCTCGGAACTACTTTTTATGTCGGGATGGCTCCGATCACAGGAACTGCCAATTATGTAAATTCCACCATAGGCGTTACGGCAACAGAAGACAATACTTCCGTTGTGATTTCCGGGTATAATCCCAATGTGGTTTTCTCAGACGGAACTTCCAGCCCTACCAAAACTTTTACCTTAAATAAAGGCCAATCGTATATCCTGGATGCCTTGAGTACCGATTCAGTAAATAACCTGGACGGACTGATCGGCGCAAAAATCCAGTCGACCAAGCCGGTTTCCGTAACCAACGGAAACTTCAACGGAATTTATACCAGCTTAAATTTCACCAACAATGATATCCTGATGGATCAGGCCGTACCGGTTGACCGGTTGGGCAAAGAATTCGTCGTGGTAAAAGGAAACGGAACCGTAGCCTCCGAAATGGAAACCGCGCTGATTGTCGCCACCCAAAACGGAACGAATATTACGATTAACGGCATTCCTTCAGGAATTACCCTGAACGCGGGACAATATTATCTTGTTCCAAGCATCAATTATATCCAGCACGGAACCGGGGATAATTTCAATATGGGAATTTCGGCCAACAATAACATTTACGTCTACCAATTACTGGCCGGGGTTTCCAGCCTGAACGGAAACGAATACGCCACCGGCGGAATGAATTTTATCCCGCCTTTAAGCTGTTACATGCCGAATAAAGTGGATGAGATCGGATTTATTAATAAAATCGGAAGCCAGAGTTTTAATACAAGATTAAATATCATCACCCAAACCGGAGCCGCCGTTACCTTAAACGGAACACCTATCGCAGCAGCAAACGGTCCTTTCCCGGTAAACGGAAACCCGAACTGGGTCACTTATACGGTCCTGAATGTTACCGGAACGGTGACGGTAAATTCCACAAAATCCGTAACTGCGGGAATTGCTGCAGGAAGCGGAGCGGTAGGTTACGGAGGATATTTTGCAGGATTTTCATCCGTTCCTGTTATCTCCAAAACGGGAGACTGCTATACTGGAGTTGTATTGCAGGTGGATAATTCTTATGATACCTATCAATGGTACCTGAACGGAACTCTTATTCCGGGGGCTACCTCCTATTCGATAAATCCGGAAATCTACGGAGCAGGAAACTATACCTGTACCGTAACGAAAAACAATTGCGGAAGCGTTGCGACAAATTCTTATACCTATACCCTCTGTCCTCCCATTACAACGACAACCTATAACATAGGGTCCTGCAACACAAAAGTAATTTCTCCAGCATTTTCAAATTCTACGCAGACCATCCTTCCTGCCAACACGAGTATTATCCTGGCACCGACTTCAGGAACTGCTACCGTGAATCCTGCAACCGGGCAGATTACCTATACTCCAAATCCGGGACTGACCGCTGACACTACCGACACATTTATTTACTATGTACAGGGGAACGGAAGCCCTGCTGATTTTGAATATTTTAAAATTGTCATCAATACCGATGTTCTTCAGACAGCCAACGGCAGCCTGAGTTCCTGTTCGGATACCAACGGAAACGGGACTTTTAATCTCAGTTCGGTAAATGTTACTCCGGATTCGGGAACTACGGTTCAGTATTTTACCAACGCAGCCCTGACGGGAACGCCGATTGCCAATCCGGCCGTTTATACCGGTCCTGCAGGAACTATTTATGCGAATGTAACTTCCCAGTACGGATGTTCGAAGATTGCCCAGATAACGTTAACCGTTATTCCGGCACCGAATGCCAACAACACCGCATTAAGTACATGCGCAGGAACAAACGGAAACGGAATCTTCAATCTTACCTCGGCCAATATTTCTTCCGATCCGGGAGTTACCATTACTTATTTTACCAATTCAAACTTAACCGGACAGATTACCAATCCAACCAATTACTCGGGGCCTTCAGGGATTATCTATGCCAATGTAACGTCAGCGGCAGGATGCTCAAAAACGGTCCAGATCAGCTTAACGGTAAACCCACTGCCGAATGTAACCAATGGTTCTCTGACGGTCTGTGCCGGAACGAACGGAAACGGGACTTTTAATCTTGCTTCAGTAAATCTTTCCGCCGATCCGGGCGTAACGGTAACTTATTTTACCAATTCAAACTTAACCGGGCAGATTAACAATCCGACAACCTACTCCGGGCCTTCAGGGATTATCTATGCCAACGTAACCTCATCGGCAGGATGCTCAAGAATTGCTCAGATCACATTAACGGTAAATCCGCTGCCTAATGTTTCCAACGGTTCGTTAAATTCCTGTGCAGATGCAAACGGAAACGGAACCTTTAACCTTACCTCCGTCAGTATTTCTTCTGATCCGGGAATAACGGTTACCTATTTTACCAATTCAAACCTGACGGGGCAGATTACCAGTCCGGCAACCTATTCAGGGCCGGTGGGAATTATTTATGCCAACGTAACCTCATCGGCGGGATGTTCAAAGATGGCTCAGATCACATTAACGATTACCCCGCTGCCGAATATCAATACCAACAATTATAACGCAACCCTTTGTGATGATAATTTCGATGGAATTGTGAATGTGAATTTACCCGGCATTACCCCTCAGATTGTAACGGGTGCTGCCAGCTTTAATGTAAGATATTACCTGCTACAGGCGGATGCTAATGCCGGAAACAACAATACTTTACCGGCCAACTGGACCTATACCGCGAATACCACTGTCTACGTAAGAGTGGATGCGCTTACGGGAGGCTGCCCTCCTGCTTTCGGACAGATTAATTTTAAGATCGGCAACAGGATTGCCCTGACTGCGGGAAATGCCAATGCTGAAATCTGCGACAGTGACGTCAACGGTTCGGAAAGTGCCAACCTGAATAATTATAAAAACCTTTTCACAGCTGATCCGGGAGTGGGAATGAGCTTTTACAGTACACTGGCTAACGCACAGGCGGGGACAAATGCGATTTCTCCTGTCCAGAATATTACCGCTACCCAAACTTTTTATGTAAGATTTACAAGCGCGACGGAATGCCCAAACACCGGTGTTTTAACGATCACTTTAAAAGCGCCGAAAAAATCAACGCTGCTGAGCGATAAAGTGGTTTGTCCTGATAACACGACAACTTTGGATGCAGGTTCCGGATTTACATCCTATCTGTGGAGTACGGGAGCCACAAGCCAGTCTGTGGTTGTTGGAGCGGGAAGCTATTATGTAGACCTTGGTTTCAACGGTTGTGTATACCGTCAGTTTGTAAATGTGACGACTGCGACTGCACCTAAGATTACAAAAATTGAGGTTTCGGGCTACAATGCAACCGTTTCTGTATCGGGAGGTACGCCGCCTTATAAATATTCATTAAACGGGATCGATTATCAGTCTTCCAATATTTTCACCGGACTTTCACGGGGAGTACATACCGTTTATGTAACCAGTGTGGACGGGTGTTCTCCGGTAACTGCAGAGTTTCTGGTTTTAAATCTCATTAATGCCATTACACCCAATGGCGACGGCCATAATGATGTCCTGAATTATTCCGACCTGAGAATCAAACAGAACGTTTCCATTGAGATTGCAGACCGTTACGGAGCGATCGTTCATAGATCCTCTGATAAAAACTATACTTGGGACGGAAAAATAAACGGATCCCCACTGCCAACCGGCACCTACTGGTATCTATTGCGGTGGACCGAGCCGGACACCAAATTGCCGGTTTCATATTCCGGATGGATTTTAATTAAAAATCGTGAATAATTTAAAATTTTGTTCACATTTTATTAACAATATATAGATTATTATTTAAATTTGTAGAAATCCTAAATCATTGTACATGAAAAGATTTCTATTATCTTTCGTATTACTGCTTCTCGGTATTAATACCATTTTTGCCCAAAGGGATACGGATCACTGGATCGCACCTTACTATGCGTCCACGTCAGGATATACCAATGCGTTATATCTTTCGACAGATTCAACAACTCCCTTTGATGTTAAAATCTATAACAATAACAACCTGATCCAGACGGTTACCATCAGTAAAGGGAATCCGCAATCATACACGGTGGCTGCAGGTCTTGTTTCAGCAACTGCGACAACTGATGCCCTTCAGGTAATTACAAAAGGGCTGTATCTGAAAGGAGACAAGCCTTTCTACTGTACCCTGAGATCTGCACAAATCTCTCATGGTGAAATTATTACTTCCAAAGGAAAGGCCGGAATCGGAAAATTATTTTACGTAGCCAATGCACCCAATACCAGTGCGGGCACCGGCTCCTCAAATAATTTTACGGCAGGCGTCCTGGCGACCGAAGATAATACATTGGTAACGGTAACCTGGACAACACCAGGATTAACTTTTATCGGAGGAACACCGGCTGGAAACTCCCAGTCTTTCACGCTGAATAAAGGGCAATCCTATATCATGGCCGGGAATAACGGAAATTCAGCCAATCTTACAGGATTTATAGGGGCAAAAATTGTTTCTGACAAGCCTATTACTTTAACCAACGGAAGCGCTAACGGTAACTTCGGGGCAGGAGGCTCTTCCGGTTCCGACTTAATTATGGACCAGTCGGTTCCCGTAGAAAGGCTGGGAAGCACTTTTGCTATGGTAAAAACGAAGTCGACCGCTCCTTCTGAAAATATGGAAGGAGGAATCGTTATTGCAACAGAAGACAATACCCAGATTTTTGTTAACGGCGGAACAACGCCTTTAGCCACAATCAACACAGGACAGTGGTACAGAATCAACGAAACGAATTATATTGAGCAGACTCCCGGAAGCGGACATTTCAATATGCTGGTTTCTACATCCAAAAATGTATACCTGTACCAGCTGGTAGGGGTAGGAACGGCTAACAATACGGGCGGATACAATTACATCCCGCCGTTGAACTGTTTCCTGCCTAAAAAAATAGACGAGATCGGAAAGATTGATGAAATGCCGAGCGTTTCAGGAATCAGCTTAAAGCTGAATATTTTAACGGAAGCAGGTGCTACAGTTACCTACACCACCAACGGCGGTCCGGCAACAACTCCTACAGCAGCCCAGGGCCCCTATCCTCTCACAGGAAACACCAACTGGGTAACGTACGCGATCGAAGGAATTTCAGGAAACCTGACGGTTAACTCTACCAAAGCAGTAACCGCCGGAGTAAACGGAGGATACAGTACAGCAGGATACGGAGGATATTTTGCAGGATTCTCCTCTATCCCGGTAATTGCAAAGCAGACCGGTGAATGTATTCCGGGAATTATCCTGGAAGTTGATGACAGCTATGAAACCTATCAGTGGTTCTTAAACGGCGTAGCGATTGCCGGAGCCACACAAAATACCATTACGCCGTCAACCGCAGGAAATTATACCGTAAAGGTAACGATCGGAAGCTGTCCGCCTGTTACTACACCGATTTATAAAGTAACCAGCTGCGTAAGAAATACCACCGCCAACATTAATGCCTGTGCTACGAAAATCATCACGCCTGCGTTTTCATTTACCACAACACAGACGCCGTTGGCCAGCACCGTAACCATTATTACCCAGCCTCTGCACGGAACGGCAACCATCAATGGATCAGGCCAGATTACCTATATTCCGAACCCCGGATATTTAGGCCCAGACACTATTGTATATAAGTTCTGCGGAAACGCACCGGAGTTCGTTGATTGTGAACAAGTCACTCTGAATCTGACGGTAGTTCCTTTTATTTTAACGGATACCACCATCAAAGCATGCCAATACAATGGAAAAGGATTCTTTGACCTTACAGCGGCTAACGTAACGACTTACGACCCTGTAGTTAAGAAATTTTACCCGACACTGGCTGACCTGAATGCAGGAACCAACGAGATCACAACAAATATCACCAACTATTTCTCAGGAGCCGGTTTTGTGTATGTAAAGGTAACCACCAACGAAGGCTGTACCGGAAATGCGAAAATCACTCTGGATTTCCTTCCGACACCGGTGGTAACGGAAGCGACCTTAAGCGAATGTTTCCTTGAGCTGGATGAAACAAAGGCTGCCTTCAATCTGTCTTTAGCCAATGTCTCAACACAAACGCCGATCACTAAAAAGTATTATCCCACTTTTGTGGATGCCAGCAACGCGACCAATGAAATTCTGAATCCTTCTTATGTTTCAGGAAACGGAACCGTATATATCAGAGTATATAATTCAAACGGATGTTATGCTATTGCCAAAGTAAACCTGGTGGTAATTCCTCCGAAAAGATCACCTGTCCTGGTAGATAAAACGATCTGTATCGATGCCAGAACCAATCTTGATGCAGGACCGGGCTACCAGTCTTACTTATGGAGCACAGGAGCGACGACACAGGTAATCACCGGAGTTACCGTAGGAAACTACTGGGTAATTCTTAAAGACAACGGATGTTCCGTAAAGCAGCCGGTAAGCGTTAAAAAAGCAGAAGATCCGGTAATTTCGGAGATTGAAATTTCAAACAATACGGCGACGGTTCATGTAACGGGCGGTAAGGCACCTTATCAGTACGCAGTGGATTCGCCTGTAAACTGGCAGGATTCCAATGTATTTACAGGATTATCTAGAGGACAGCACACATTCTATGTAAAAGACTTTTATAACTGTACACCGATTTCGGTGGAAGTTACCGTACCGAATTTAATAAATGCCATTACGCCAAACGGTGACAATAAAAACGATTATATCGATTACAGCGAATTGGCCTATAAGGAAAATCTTAGCTTTGTTATCTACGACCGATACGGAAACAAGATTTTCACAGGAGATAAATTCAACAATTACAAATGGGACGGCAGACATTTCGATAAAAAGATTTCCACAGGAACCTACTGGTACCACATTAACTGGAATGAACCCAACAAGCAAAAGACGCCGATAAAGTACACCGGCTGGATCATGGTGAAAAACATAAACTAAAGATCCTGACAGGAGAATTCTTAAACCACGATTTCAAAATCGTGGTTTTTTTGTAAGTAAGATTGCAATTTTTAACAATTAATTTAATATTTAATAAAATTTTCTGTTATTTTTGCAAAAATCCATATTCCATATTTATGAATAAAATTTTATTATCGTTTGTATTGATTCTCTTTGGAATCAATACAGTCTTTGCACAAAGGGATACAGATCACTGGTTTGCTCCGATGGCAGCCAGAAGCTCCGTTCTTTCAAGTCCGCAGCAGGCTTTATATTTTTCTACGGACTCCACGACTCCTTTTCCCGTACAGATATTCAGCAACAATATTCTGATCGGTACCGTAACCATCAGTAAGGGAAGCCCGCAGACGTTTACGGTTCCTTTGGCAGCCATTATTACTTCTGCGGAATCAGATCTTTTTACGCCAATCAGCAAAGGATTATATACCAAAGGCACCAGACCGTATTATGCAACGCTGCGTTTTTCGGTAATCAGCCATGGGGAAATCCTCACTTCAAAGGGAAAAGCAGGCATAGGAACAAAATTTTATGCCGTCGTCTCCCCGATTGAAAATATTACGTCAGGGTCATCCTCCTCCACGATTCTTAATTTTATGGCAGGAATCATGGCAACGGAAGACAACACAACCGTTACGGTTTCCGGATATTCCCCGGGCACGGTATTTACCAACGGCTGGACGGGAGTTACAAACCCTACTTTAACTTTTACTTTAAATAAAGGACAGTCTTATATTATAGAAGGGCTCGGAAATACGGCAGCCAATAAAAAATCATTCCTCGGTGCCAAAATAGTCGCCAACAAACCGGTTTCGGTGACCAACGGAAACTTCAACGGACAGTTCGCTATAGCCACAGGTTCTTTCTATGACGGATCGGATATCGTAATGGACCAGTCCGTACCAACCGACAGACTCGGAAATGAATTCGTAGTGGTAAAAGGAAACGGGGACATCAGCAAAAGAATGGAAGATGCCCTGATCGTAGCAACGGAAGACAATACGGAAGTATATATCAATGCAGGAACAACACCGGCGGCCGTGCTTAATGAAGGACAAAGCTACAGGGTGAATGAAGTAAGCAATACCAATTATATCAACCAGGGGAACAACCACTATAACATGTACATTAAAACCACGAAGAATGTATATGTTTACCAGTTACTGGCTGGGGTTGCCAACAGCAATGCAACCATTGGATTTAATTATATCCCGCCATTGAATTGTTATTTACCGAGAAAAATTGATGAAATTGGAATGATCAATATCCTTCCGCCAACTACGAATAATGTTAAACTAAATATCCTTACAGAGAAAGGGGCGGCCGTGACGGTGAACGGAGCCACTCCTACGGCCGCTCAGGGACCTTATAATGTAACGGGAACCAACAACTGGGTTTCTTATTCCGTTCCGAACGTGACGGGAAATATGACGATCACCTCTACCAAAGCCGTAACCGCCGGTATTTCCGGAGGCAGCGGAGTTGTGGGATACGGTGGTTATTTTGCAGGGTTCTCTTCCATCCCGGTAATTGCAAAACAAACCGGAGACTGTATTCCGGGTCTGGTTCTTGAGGTAGATGACGGATTCGATTCTTACCAGTGGTTCAGAAACAATACCGCCATTCCGGGAGCAACTTCCAATACCTTTACCCCGACACTGGCAGGAAATTATACAGTACGGGTAATTGTAGGAACCTGTGCTCCGGTAGTTACTCCGGTATTTAAAGTATTTACCTGCCTTACCCAGACAACAAAAGCATTAACGGTTTGTGAGGGATTCCAAAGTGTAGTTCCTTCATTTACCAATTCTACCCAGACGTATGTTCCGAGCACCGTAACGATTGTTACCCCTCCGGCAAACGGTACGGTAGTTATCGATCCTAACGGGGTCATTATTTATACCCCGACTTTCGGATTTGCAGGAACAGATACCATCGTTTATAAATTCTGCGGAAACGATCCCGAATTTACAGACTGCGAACAGGTAACGTTAACATTCACTGTTTCGGCAAGTCCGGATGTAAATGAAGCGACTTTAAGATCCTGCTTTATACCGGCGACTCCGGCGATGGCCTTATTTGATTTAACAACGGCTCTCGTAACCAGCACAACAGGGGTTACTAAAAAATATTATCCGTCTCTTACAGATGCGCAAAACGGAACCAATGAAATTGGAAATGCTGGAAATTATACCGCTCCAAATGGGGTTGTTTTCGTAAGGGTAACCAATGCAAACGGATGTTTCAGAGTGGCAAAAATTACCTTGGTGGTTCTTCCTCCGGTATATTCAAGCCTTCTTGAAGACAAGATCATCTGTATGGAAGACACCACGACTTTAGACGCGGGCCCAGGATTTACGGCTTACAAATGGAATACCGGGGCAACGACTCAGAGCATCAACAATGTAACCGTAGGAACCTACTGGGTGGATCTTAAAACAGGAGAATGTACAACAAGACAGACGGTAAAGGTATATGCTTCAGAACAGCCGGTCATTTCAACCATCGACATTTCAAACAATACCGTTACGATAAATGCGGTAGGAGGAACCGCTCCTTACAAGTATTCGATCGATAACATCAACTGGCAGGATTCTAATGTATTTACCAATGTTGCCAGAGGAAACAATACCTTCTATCTGAAAGATGCTTATGATTGTGATCCTATTGATGTAGAAGTTACCGTACCCAACCTCATCAACATCATTACACCAAATGGTGACGGCGTTAACGATGTGCTGGATTACTCTGCACTGGCACATAAACCGAATTTTGTATTTAATATTTATGACCGGTACGGAGCAAAAATGCACCAGGGAAATAAAGCCAACGGATACAAGTGGGACGGTGGCGTAGGAGGAAAAAAAGTACCTACCGGAAATTACTGGTTCGATCTGAGCTGGAACGAACCGAACAGCAAACAAACACCGATAAAATATTCGGGATGGATTGTTGTTAAAAACAGAGATTAATAAGATCTAAGCCAAATAATTAAAAGCACAGTTTCAAAGCTGTGCTTTTTTATTCTTTTTAGATAGCAGATTACCTGAAAGCGGACAAAAGGATGCCCCCTGGCCAGAATTATATATTCCGTCTGCTTTCTTATAAAAAATATTGATTACAGCTTCCAATTAAAATACTGAAAACCATGATTTTGAAATCATGGTTTTTTATTGATTTTTTAACAGCATAATACTTTTTATTATTAAATTTGTGTTAAAGGCAACCTAAATGAAGAAAATTCTATCCCTTTTATTTATATTTTATTTTTTCACCTTTACTTTTGCTCAGCTGGATAGGGAACATTGGTTTGCCCCGATGGTGGACCGAACGGGAAATCCCAATCCTTATCAGAAACTGTACCTTTCCACCAACCGTACGACACCGTTTCCGGTAAGCATTTATAACAACAACACCATCATCGCGACGGTTACGATTAGTAAAGGAAATCCCCAAAAAGTAGATATTTTACGGGATTACATTATTACAACACAGCAGACTGACCTTTTCACACCAACGACAAAAGGGATTTATGTAAAAGCTGAATTCCCTTTTTATGCCAACCTGCGGTTTTCGGTGTTTAACCATGCGGAAATCATTACCTCAAAAGGAATTCCTTCTACCGGAAAAGTGTTCTATGCGGCCAATGCACCGATCACCGTAAGCAATTCGATCCTGAATTTCATGACGAGTATCCTCGCAACGGATGACAATACTACAGTTACGGTATCAGGGTACAAACCTACCGTCCAATTTTCAAACGGAACCACCGGAACCACTACGCCGGCCATGACTTTCACCCTGAATAAAGGACAGTCTTACATCATCGACGGAATCGGAACCAATACGGGAAATTCCGACGGTTTTATCGGAGCAAAGATCGTAGCGGATAAAAATGTAAATGTCACCAACGGAAACTTCAACGGGCAATATGCAGGCAACTTTCCTTCAAGTTCTGATATCCTGATGGACCAGGCCGTTCCCGTGGAAAGGTTGGGGAATGAATTTGCTCTGGTAAAAGGCAACGGAAGCATCGGAGCCAATATGGAAGGTGCGCTTGTCGTTGCTACGGAGAACAATACGGAAGTCCGTGTAAATAACGAGACTGCCCCTATTGCCGTTTTAAATACCGGGCAATATTTTATGATTCCGGATACCAAATACCAGCTTCAGGGGAACGGACATTACAACTTATACATCAGGACTTCCAAAAATGCCTACATCTATCAGGTGCTTGCCGGGGCAAACACTGCCGGAGCGGAAGCCGCTACGGGAGGTTTTAATTTTATTCCCGCACTCAACTGCTACCTTCCCAAACAGATTAATGAACTCGGTTTCATCGATGAAAACTTTGTCTACTCCAACGGGAATCCGGGCGGAATTTTAAATATTCCCACCAAGCTGAACCTTATTACCGAAAGAGGGGCCGTTGTCACCGTAAACGGAACGGTTCCACCTGCCGGGACCGGTCCTTTTGATATGACAGGAACCACTAACTGGGTGACCTACGGCATCCCGAATATTACCGGAACCATTACCGTTAATTCTTCAAAAGCGATCACGGCGGGAATCAATGCCGGAAGTGATGCGGTGGGCTACGGCGGTTTTTTTGCCGGATTCCCGACGCAGCCCGTCATCCTGAAATCCGGAGGGGACTGCATACCGGGAATCGTACTTACCGTTGATCCTATTATTTATGATACCTACCAGTGGTATGTCGGCGGCGTCTTAATTCCGGGGGCTACCGGTTCGTCGATCACCCCGACACAGCCAGGATATTACACCTGTTCCGTCACTATGGGAAGCTGTGCCCCTCTGATCACCGAACAATTCAAAGTATTGAACTGCACCCGGCTTACCAATGCCACCTATGCCACATGTACAACAAAAACCATTACGCCGGCATTTACAAACTCTTCCCAAACACCGGTGCCTTCCACGGTAGCACTTCTTACTGCACCTACATTAGGAACTGCAACCGTAAATCCTACGACCGGGGTTATCACGTACAGTGTTACCAATCCAGGGACAACAGGGACGGATACCTTCAGCTATACCTTCTGCGGAAACAATCCTGATTTTCCGGATTGTGAAACGGTAACGGTAACAATTGACATCCAGGTTCTGACGGTAAATAATGCGACGCTTACGGCCTGTGATAATGGATCCGGGCAAGGGATATTTAATTTAACCACCGCAAATGTGACTACCAATTCTCCGGTGACGACGACCTATTACACCACCCTGCTCAATGCACAGAACGAAACGGCCGGAACAGCAATTACAACTCCCGGAACGTATACGGCTCCCAATGGAACGATAATTTACGCTGTTGTTAAAAATAACATCGGATGTAAGGCCATTGCACAAATTACGCTTAATCTATATCCTTTTGCCAATGTACTTAACAACTATACCGGAAGTTTCTGTGATGATAACCTGGATGGTATAGTAACGATCACATTATCGAACATTACACCTATCGTCTTAAGCAACCCTTCCTATTTTACCAGTGTAAAATACTATGCAGACCTTGCTGCAGCCAATACGGGAGGCACCAACACTTTGCCTAACAACTGGTCTTATACCGCAACAACGACGATTTACATCAGGGTAGAATCTCCGGACGGATGCCCGCCGGTAATTAAGCCGCTTACCTTTACCATCGGCACTAAGGTTCCATTGCTTAAAACCAGTCATACCGTTACGATGTGCGACGATGATCTGGACGGGACCAAATCGCTCGACTTGCAGTCTTTCATCAGCCAGTTCACCGCGGATCCGCAGGTAACGGCCACCTTCCATCCTACTCTTCTGGATGCGCAAAATAATACGGCTGTACTGACCAATCCTATGAATCTAACCGGTTCAACAACCGTTTATATAAGATTCGAGAAATCAGGGGTGTGCCCGAATGTTGCCTCAATTACCGTGACGGTAAAAATCCCTAAACATTCTGCAGTCCTGGTTAATAAGACCATCTGTCCGAACACGCTGACAACGCTGGATGCAGGACCGGGATTCGATAGCTACCACTGGAGCACGGGCGCTACGACCCAGTCTATTTCCAACGTTTCTTCCGGAGCCTATTATGTAGATCTTACTTTTGACGGATGTACCTACCGGCAGACGGTAGATGTTACGGAGTCTACCCTCCCGGTGATCACGATGATCGAAATTAACGGCAGTACAGTAACGATCGGAGCAAGCGGCGGTACCCCTCCTTATGAGTATTCTCTGGACGGCACCAGCTGGCAGAGCTCCAATGTGTTCAATAACGTACCGCGGGGCAACCATGTCATCCACGTACGCGATTCCAACAGATGCGAGGAAGCCACAAGAACATTTGTGATTATCAATCTCATCAATACCATTACTCCGAATCTGGACGGTTATAATGATGCGATCGATTATTCTTCCTTAATGAACAATGAAAATATTGTCTTCAGGATTTTCGACCGGTACGGTGCGGAAGTTTTCAGAGGTTCTTCTGCCAACAGGTTTATCTGGGACGGAAGAATAACAGGACGCCCCGTGAATACCGCAACCTACTGGTACTTCATCAGCTGGACCGAATTCGGAGGATCAACAACCGTGAAATATACAAGCTGGCTGCTGGTAAAAAATTATTAATATAATAGCTTAACCAGCTGCTGATCAGGATATTTTTAAATAGATAAAATCTTATAACATTCATTAACAGTTTTGGATTAAAGTTTAATATAACTTTAACCTGATTTCATTACTGAGACAGGTATGAGTTGGTACAATTTCTGTGTAATTTTGCCGTATTATATGAAGAAGCTATTTACCCTATTGCTGTTGGTTTTTCTGGCAAAAATTAACGCACAGTCATATTCCGGCGAAGTATTCCTGAAGGATAATTCCGTATTGTATCTCAACCAGATTTATGTTACCAACCTTTCGACATTGAAAACGGTACTGAGTGATTATAACGGTGATTTTTCCATCCCGGCGAATGCCGGTGATGTCATCCGTTTTACGTCGATTGTAACGGAACGGAAAGACGTTAAGCTGACGCCGCAGATGATGGACCAGAAAAATTTAATGGAACTGAAAATTGCGTATCATGATATTCAGGAAGTGGTGATCAGCCGCTTCAGGCCGACCGGAAATCTGAGGTATGATATCAATTCG
Organism: Weeksellaceae bacterium; assembly: GCA_022701545.1. Taxonomy (GTDB): domain Bacteria; phylum Bacteroidota; class Bacteroidia; order Flavobacteriales; family Weeksellaceae; genus Chryseobacterium. Next base: position 16,160 of record JAKOOG010000396.1, read on the forward strand.
ATCCGGAAAGAAGATAAAAAGTTAGCCATTAAAAAGGTAATCGGCCTGCCGGAACCAAAAGGCGACGGAACACCGCCGCAACTGCCGGTAGCCGGGCTGCGGGATGGCGGACTTACATTCAGCCTGGAGAGTATTTACGATATCCTTTCCGGGGAACGGAAGAAAAAGCAGCGGTATATAGCGTATGAAAAAATGAACAGTTCGGTCACCCAGATCAAAAATTATTTAGGAAAAGATTACTTCACAAGGTTTAAAATCCCTGAAAATCTGATCGATAATTTCCTTCAGTTCGTATACACCTCAGAAAATATAGAGCCTTACGTGCTGGCAGGAAACTTTGAAGCGGTAAAAATCCCTATCGAAAAATATTTGCCGATTTATCAGCGAAGACTTAGGAACTCTCATCTTCAGGATGTTATAAAATAATTTAAATACCCTTTATAGAAATTAAAAATGTATATTGTAAAATCGCAGTATACATTTTTTGTTTTATTTAAATAATGTTTATTTTTAGCAAAAAATTAAGCGTTTGCATCAGCTGATGTAACTGCCGCTGCAATTCATCCGCCAATAACCTGAAGAAATAAATTAAAAGAGAAAAATCAGCATTTATCCTTTTTAATCCTAAATATCAGTAAATGAAAAAATTACTTATATTTTTCAGTGCCATCCTTTTCTTTAATCTTTCTGCCCAGTCGAGAGGTAAAGATTACAGTAATATCTTAAGAAGCAAAAGCATCTACGAGATCAATGCCTTTTTGCGGGATGCCCACCCCGATGATCCCCGAAGATCCGTTCTGAAGCCACGGGTAATGGACATGATGAAAGAATACATCAAAAATGCCAAACCCGGAGACCTGAAGGTAAAACAGATGCAGGACTGGCTGGCCATGCTGAAGAGGCGTTCTTCCACAAAAATATCTTTTGATGAGATGAACGCGATCATTAAGCAGAAACAGATTGCCAAATACCAGAGAGAACTGCAGGTTGGCCAGGCTGCCGTAGTTTACACCCCCAGTAATCCGAAAAACGTCTACATTGCTCCTGCCGCAACCACCACTACCGTTGCTGCCATTCCGGATACCGAAGCAACAGAATTCAATATGCTGATGGCGGAAAATCCTTCAGAACACAAAAATAAAACGGTAAAAATACTAAACTCCCTTTTTGACAACGATCCGAATGCAAAAGAGTGCATCATCATGATCGAAAATAAGTCGGACTGCAACATCATCGTAAGAATAGAAGGAATCGGTACCACCAAATACAGGCTTCCAGTCCCTTCTCATGGGGACAATTCCATTGTCGTCGAAAAAGGGGATTATCTTTTTACAAGTATCGTCTGCGGTGCACAGTACGCCTCACAGAAAACCATTCAGAAACCGCTGATGGTTGCTTTGGGAAGCTCATCAAAGAAATAAGGCCACTGATCATTATTTTTACCTCTAAAAAAGAGGCATTTGTGTAAAATTCGTTATTTTTGCGGGATTTTATAAATTTCTCATGGGTAAAAATAAACTAGCAAGATTCGCGGAAAACAAAATATTACCAAACGTTATCCAGCCGACCAGGGAAGAAGCTTTAAACGGCTTTGATCTGAAAGGCAAATGGAGAACGGATTTTTTTAAAAATGAAAATCCGATCGTTCTGGAGCTTGGATGCGGAAAGGGAGAATATACGGTAGGCCTTGCCAAAACATTTACCGACAGGAACTTTATAGGCGTTGATATCAAGGGAGCCAGATTCTGGTTCGGGGCCAAAGAAGCGGTTGAAAACGGAATGCATAATGTGGCTTTCCTCAGAACCCAGATTGAGCTGGTTGATTATTTCTTCGGCGAAAACGAAGTGGACGAAATCTGGATCACCTTCCCCGACCCTCAGATCAAATACAAGCGCACCAAGCACCGACTTACCCACCCGGACTTTCTAGACCGGTATAAAAAATTCCTTAAACCCGGCGGAATTATCCACCTGAAAACCGATTCCGAGTTCCTTCATGGCTATACCTTAGGCTATCTGCAGGGAGCAGGGTATGAAATCCTGACGGCCCATCATGATATCTACGGAGCAGTGGAATACAATCCGGACACGCCTCACCTGAAAGATATCCGAACCTATTACGAAGAACTTTTTTCGGCAAAAGGAAAAACGATAACCTATATTAAATTTAAAATTAACTAAAACACAACAAAACTTATGATGAAAAACACCATTATTTCGAAACGCACAAGACTTTCAACTTCAACGGAAATTTCTCGGTAAATTATTAAACCTGACCGCATATATTAAGGCTGTAACATTTACAACCTTTTATCGTCATATCTAAACATAAACTTACCATGAAAAAACTTACCCTGACCGTCTTATTATGTTCTCTCCTTACTTCCTGTAAGGTAAACTCTTCTGAAAATGCCTTTCAGAATATTCTGGAAAGCAAAAATATTCCCGAAATAGAACGCTTCCTGAAGACCTGCCATCCTGATGATCCCAGAAAAAGCGTTCTGAAACCCAAACTAATTGCCCTGAAGAATTCTGAATGGACAAAAGGCGGTAAAGACGCGCATCCCATGGAAGCCCGGCCTGTTATCACCGAAATCCCCAGCCATCTGATGAATGCCTCGAATTCTTCCGAAGCAGAAGAATTTAAGCGCTTGATTGCCTCAACTTCAAGCCAGCATAAGGACAAGACCGTGAAACTTCTGAATGCAATGTTCAACGAAGACATCAGCAGCAAAGAAGTAATTCTCCTTTTCCGAAATAATTCCGACTGTAATCTCGTTGTAAGAATTAACGGAAAAGATTTTTACAATATGGCCGTTCCTGCAAAAAGCGAGAATTTTATTGTGATTCGTAAAGGAAATTATACCTTGTCGAGCAATGTTTGCGACATTTTGTATTCTTCAAAAAAAGAGATCGGCAAGAGTATTTTTTTAACGATCAATAATCCTGTCCGGACTTTGAAATGAAAGTATTTTAGAATAAAAAATAGCTAAATTGACAATCAGCCTATGAAAAAAGCACCAGCCTTCCTTCTTTTTCTTATCACTGCTCTTCTCAGCAGCTGTGAAACTACGCATCACCGAACAGTTGCTGCCCCTGTAAGAAGACCTGTTCCTGCCGCGTCAAATACCGCCACCCGTACACTTCCGGCCAATCAGACCGAAATAGAGTATCAAACGTTAAGCAAAACCTATAAATCGGAAACGGCAGCGGTTTTAACGGCTATTCTTAACGGTTCTGAAGATCAGGAGAAAACTTCTGTCACGGTGGAAAACAAATCCCGGTGCAATATGGTACTGACAATCAGCGGAAACAATTACTTCAAGAAAGTTCCGATCGGGGCCGGTAAGATCGGGGCCGTCATGGTTCCCAAAAACCAGAATTACAACCTTTCGGGAATGGTCTGCAGCTCGGTGTACCAGAGAACAAAATTTGTCTCGGGACCGCACCGCACAACGGTGTCGGATTAGCGTTTTTTAAATATCTTTTTAATCTACCGTGAATTCGGCTATATTTGATTTATATTATGTAAAAAAATAAAGTAAAAGTCAGATTTCTGAATAAGGATCTGACCAAAGTCTCTCTCATAAAGCAGCAAATGATTTCATTTTTATAATGAAAACCTTTGATTGTCATATTGACACAAGGGACTTCCAGCATCCTTCTTCCAGCCTTTTTAATACAGTTTCTACTTCGAGTTTACGTTAATCTAAGATCGTATTAATTAAAAAATTATAATAAAAAAACCGCTGAAAATAAATTCAGCGGTTTTTTTATTTTTAAAGAAAATCTTTGATTATTCAGCGTCGAAATCTGCATCTTTATCAGCAGATACAACTTCTCCTTCTTCTTTAGATTTTTCTTTATCAGCTTTTCTTTGAGACTGACCTTCTTTGATAGAATCTGAAACGATGTTTAAGATCATATCGATAGATTTGGAAGCATCATCGTTTCCTGGGATCACGAAGTCTACTTTTCTTGGGTCAGAGTTCGTATCAACAATACCGAAAACCGGAATTCCTAATTTCTTAGCTTCCGTTACTGCGATATGTTCTCTCATAATATCTACAACGAAGATTGCAGAAGGAAGACGAACCATGTCTGAGATAGAACCTAAGTTTTTCTCAAGGTTAGCTCTCTGTCTGTCTACCTGTAATCTTTCTTTTTTAGATAAAGTTTCGAACGTACCGTCTTTTTTCATTTTGTCGATAGAGTTCATTTTCTTTACAGCCTTTCTGATGGTAACGAAATTCGTTAACATCCCTCCCGGCCATCTTTCTGTAATATAAGGCATATTAAGTTCGGAAGCGTGTTTTGCCACTACTTCTTTCGCCTGCTTTTTAGTCGCTACGAAAAGAACTTTTTTACCTGCAGAAGTTAATTTTTCCAAAGCGCTGCACGCTTCATCCAATTTAACAGCTGTTTTATGTAAGTCTACAATGTGAATACCGTTTTTCTCCATAAAAATGTATGGAGCCATATTTGGGTTCCACTTTCTGGTCATGTGACCGAAGTGTACGCCAGCCTCTAAAAGGTCTTTTACATTTGCTTTTGCCATGTTTTCTGTTTTTGTTAGTTTACTTTCCGTCTTTTAAACAATCAACAACTTCTTTAGATGGGAGAAGCGTTTGGATGCTAAAC
>JAKOOG010000408.1 GCA_022701545.1 Weeksellaceae bacterium
ATGTTATGATGTTGAACATATCATTTGATACACAATTAATTATATGTTCAGGATGGAATCGTCTCTCTCATGTTTTAATATAATATCTTACTTATTGATTGATAAATGAGATAGTCAATCGGAAATAAAAACAGGACTTCATTTGTTGAAACACAGTAAACGAAAGCAGTATTATGAACCCTTTAGATCTGTCTTTACCGTGATGCTGAACGGTGACAATTTGATAATAGGAATTTTAACTTTAAAATCTATCTGAATTGATAACGGACCTATACGGCCTGATCTTACCGGAAGTCAAAATAAGGGATTATCTCCTTTTGTGATGACGAGCTCCAACGGAAGGCAGGATGTTTCCAAGGATTATCCTTTCCGAAAGCGTTTCTGTTAAAGAGTTGATTTTAATAAATGATGCAAGAGTTATCAACCTGGGTTAGTTATTTTGATACAATTAATGCGGCAGGAAGGTAAATTTAAAATTTAATACAACGCAGGCTTTATTTAAAATACACTTAGTATTCCCTTAAACATCAGTTCATACAGCATCATTACTTTCGCGTCACAATAAACAGACATGAAAAAAATACTGCTTCCTGTATTGATGCTTACTGCTTTAACAGCTTGTAAAGATTATGAAATGATGGATAACAGCCAGGATATCAATTATTCCCGGCTGCCTCAGGAGTTTCCTTTCAGCACTTTGGCAACTATTAACGGCGTTGACGTGATCAACGGAGGATTTGGTTCCGGTGCAGCCGCGCATCCCACCAGAAAAGGGGAGTTCTACGTCATTACAGACCGTGGTCCCAATACGGATTACCTGAACGGGAAAAAATTCCTTGCTCCGTCTTTTACCCCTACCATCATGCATTTTAAAATCAATGCCGAAGGAAATATCGAGGTAATCAAATACATCAAGCTCAAAAATCCGTCAGGGCAGCCAATCACAGGACTGCCGAATCCTGCCGGAATGGGAAGCACAGGGGAAGTGGCTTATGATGCAAACGGAACAGTGCTGGGAACAGATAATTACGGAATGGACAGTGAAAGTATTGTTGCAGCAGCCGACGGTACCTTCTGGGTTTCCGATGAATATGGTCCTCATATCGTGCATTACACGGCAGAAGGGGTGGAAATGGAAAGAATTAGCCCGATCGGGGTGAATACCGGAACACGTAAACTGCCGGCCGTTCTTGCCAAAAGAAGGGCGAACAGAGGGATGGAAGGCCTGTGCATCACGCCGGACGGGAAAACTTTGGTAGGAACCATCCAGTCGATGATGTATGTACCCAGCAAGAGCTTGGCAACCAATAAAACATTAACGAGAATCGTTACTTTCGACATTGCCACCGGGCAGACAAAGCAGTTCCTGTATCAGCAGGACGGAGGGGCTTCCGATTCGGTATGCGACATTACGGCGCTCAGCAATACGGAATTCCTGGTGATTGAAAGAGACGGAAACTTCGGTTCCCAGGGAGGCATCAAAAAAGTATACCGGATCAATCTTTCCGGAGCTTCTGACGTGAACGGATCCGACCTGAGCGCAGTGGACGGCATGAAAATCAACGGAAAAGCCTTGGAGCAATGCACCTGGAGCGAAATTTCCGCAGCAGGAATACAGGCGGTTTCCAAAACCCTTGCCGTCGACCTGGTGGCAAAACTTGGATACGAACATGATAAATTTGAAGGAATTGTATACCTCGGCAATAATAAGCTGGCGGTTTTCAATGATGATGACTTCGGAATCGTAGACGACGGAAACGGAAACCCGAAAGCAAAAATCCTTCCCAAAACCGGAAAAGTAGACAAAGGAACGATGTATGTCGTCGATATTAAATAATTTTAAAATATTCTTGAGTCTCCCGGTTTCGGGAGATTTTTTTTAACTTTTGATTTTGACAATCACTTTAGCGGAGTTCAGTCTGTGTATTCTTTAAGTTATTTAAAATTTTACTTTTCAGGACACCCTGTAATATTTTTAATCATCAGTCTGTCTTTACGAGCACCAAAAACCTGTGGTCCGCTTTATCAAATAACATCTTAATGAATTGAATTTCTTAATGTTAAAAGTGAATGCTGTTTTTTCAGGATGAACAAATTAATTGAAAGTCAGAAAAAAAATATTGGATAAAGTCTGAATCCGTTCTAAGGCTGGTCATTGATTTTACAGATTCTGCAGATTTAAAATGTATATGGCAAAAATAGTCGGCGCCCGTTTATAAACTTTAGTTTTGGAGCTGATTAATACCATATCCTTTATGAATCATCTTTATTTGAAATCCAAAATCTGCATTTGCACGTATATAATTTTTACATCTACAGAATCTTAATAAACGTCTTATGTCTTTATCCAAGGAAAACTTTCTGCATATTATTGTTGCTGAAATCGAAGAAGCTTACGGAGTTACTATTCCTGAAAATACAGAAAAAGAGAAACTTGTTTATCCGCTTTCCCAATCTCTTTTCGGGATCTACCAGAGAAAGCTGTATGTATACTTTATATCCGGACATGTCGTTGATTATAAAGTGCATCATTTTATCTTTAAAAGGAAAATCCGGTAAGTCTTCGTGCAGAATCATTAGATGTAAATGCAAAAAAACCACCGGATCCGGTGGTCTTATAGATTTTATTTCTGTTGTTGTTACGAATTGAAAGCTTCGATGATTTTAGAAAAATCTTCTAATTTCAGCGCTGCTCCGCCAATCAGTCCGCCGTCGATATCCGGCTGGGAGAAGATTTCTTTTGCATTATCCGGCTTTACGGAACCTCCGTACAGAATGGAAATTTCATCCGCTACTTCCTGCCCGTATTTTGCTGCAATCGTACTTCTGATATGAGCGTGGATCTCCTGTGCCTGCTCAGGACTGGCTGTTTCACCGGTACCGATGGCCCAAACCGGCTCGTAAGCGATCACCACTTTTTTAATTTCCTCTGCAGAAAGCGTAAACAAAGCTACTTCCGTCTGGTTTTTTACCACTTCGAAATGTTCGCCCGCCCTTCTCTGCTCCAGGGTTTCACCGTTACAGTAAACAGGAATTAAGCCTTTATCCAACGCGAGCTTTATCTTTCTGTTGCAGTGGGAATCCGTTTCCCCATGATACTGTCTTCTCTCGGAGTGGCCGATCAATGAACCGGTAGCATCAATGGACTCCAGCATATCCGCAGAAATTTCTCCGGTATAGGCTCCGCTTTCGTGTTCGCTGATGTCCTGTGCAAAAACACCGATCTCATCTTTTTCAAAAATATCTTTTGCCATCATCAGGTACAATGCCGGAGGAGCAATCCATACTTCACAGTTCGCGGTATGGTTGTTTTTATAGCTTAGCAACTGAACCATCAACTGTTGGGCATCAATTACGTTTTTGTTCATTTTCCAGTTTCCTGCTACTATTTTTCTTCTCATAGAATTTATTTTAAAGTTTAAACCGTACGGTACGGCCTGTTTTAATGTTCAGATTTATCAATATTCCAAAGGTTCTTCAGAAGCGTATAAAAAGTGTGCTCTTCATCAGTAACCACATGATCCGCTTTGATGAGGGATTTGGCAAATTGTATGAAATTATCCCGTTCTTTTTTCGTAGAATCGTCATAAAAGCATCGGGCATGAAATTCAAAATGATCTTTCCACTCTTCCGGCTGCAGCAGGGCAATGGTATCAAGCTCGTTATCGAGGTTCATTTTAAAAGGAAATTCGTCCGCTAAATACTGCTGGACCAGCATTCCTTCTTCCGGAGCAAACTCCCCGTCCACAGAGGAAAGGATCATCAACAGATGGTAACCGGCAATCGGCTTATTGGATTTTTGCATTTTGATAATTGTATAGTTTAAGTTTAAAGTTCAATGTTTAAAGTTGGCCCTGGACGCAACCTCTCTATATTGTCTCTTCTTTTTGTCGTTTTAGGTGAATGGTCAATTTCTTCGGGTTCAATGATCTATACGGTTGTCAAAATTCATTATTTTCTTTTAAAATTGACTTGCGCAGCAGAATTGACAATTCACCATTCACATTCACCCCTATCGTTTCAAATAGTCTTCCGCCGGCTGCTTGTCAACAATCTTTCCGTTTTCCAGGATCAGGACGAACGGGTTGCTGCGGGCAATGGTTTTGATGGCAGTGCCGTCCATCATTGCATTTTTAATGGTTCTGAAGGTATTCGGAAGGGTGGAAACCCCATACACTACGGTAGCGTTTTGGGTCTTCACTTTTGTTTCAAGCTGTTTCAGCAGTTCAGGGGAAACCGATTGCGGATGGTAGGAGAAAACAAGCACCGCTTTCGGAGCATTGATGATCTGCTCCGTCAATTCCTGCCCGGCCGGGTCTTCGATCTTGAATTTTACGATCTCCGATTTGTAGCCTTCTTTGATCAGAACGGATTCGTTTTTCCCTTCCTCAATTTTCCAGGGGGAACCTTCCGCCCAGTATTTCGTTTCCTTGATGTAATCATCCTGGTTCACTTTTACTGCTTCTCCCGTCCTGGTATTTTTGAGGGAATAGAAGGTTTTGTATTCCGAAGGGTTTTTGTTGATTTTTTCTTTTTCTGACTTCAGATCGGTCCCGATTTTATAATCGCGGAAATCGATAAGCGGTTCATGAACAATTCCGTGCGCGCCGACCAGGATCATGGCTATGGTAAAAACCCCCAGAAGGATATATTTGAATTTATTTCCGGTTTCTTTTTTAGGGTTGTAGCTGTAGGCATCTTTCTTTTTAAAATCTTTTCCGTACAGGATGAATACGATGATTAAGCCGATCAGCAGCACAACATCTTTGATGAAGCTCTGCCAAGGGGTAAACTTAATGGCATCCCCGAAACATCCGCAATCCGTTACCACATTGTAATAAGCCGAATAAAATGTCAGGAAGCCGAAGAAAACACAAAGCGCGATCAAGGCGGAAAGCGTGAATCTCAGCTTTAATCTGATCAGCAGCATGAAGCCGAGGAGAAGTTCCAGCACCACAACGACGATAGAAAGCGGCAGGGCAAATTTTTCAAAAAACGGCATATCGAAGACTGTAGGAGAGAAGTATTCTTCCATTTTAAAGGAAAATCCTACCAGATCCACCGCTTTTACAAAACCGGAAAGGATGAAAATAACGGCGATAACGAAACGTAATAAACCTTTGAGCATAACAGATTTTTTTTATTCTACGGGGTTTGCTTTTTCAGAAAATTTAATCAGGCAGAAAACGGCATAATTCAACATGTCAAAATAATTGGCATCCAGGCCCTCCGAAACAATTGTTACGCCCTGATTGTCCTCAATCTGCTTTGTCCTCAGCACTTTCTGGTAAATCAGGTCGGTGATGGAAGAAATCCGCATATCCCGCCAGGCCTCTCCGTAATCGTGGTTCTTCCGCTCCATCAGCTGTTGGGCTTCTGTGGCATACTGATCGTACAGCTGCATAATTTCCTCCTTATTTTCATTAAAATCGTTGGAAAAACCTTTCTCAAGCTGGATCAGTCCGATGATCGAGTAATTGACGATGGCGATGAATTCATCTTCTTCACTTTCATCCACCATTTTTTTATCGGTCATCTGCAGGGTACGGATTCTGTTGACTTTGATGTAAATCTGGTCCGTAATCGAACTCGGCCTCAAAACCCTCCATGCTGCCCCGTAATCCTGTAATTTTTTGCTGAATAATTCGCGGCACTGACTGATAATTTTCCCGAACTGTACTGAAGTTGCTGACATAAATTTTCTTAATCTTCCAAATATACGAATTAGGTTTTAGGTAGCGGAAATCAACGCTCAGTTTTTTACCCGGATGTTGGTTTCAGGAAGCGGAAATCGTATTTTTGCAGAATGCAACATCTTGGATCATCAGCCCGACATCATACCTTAAACTGCAACGGAAAGCCGGTGGATTTGTCCGCCCCGAAAATCATGGGAATCCTGAACCTGACCCCGGATTCTTTTTCCGACGGCGGAAAATTCAACAATGAAAGGGCAGCCCTCATACAAGCGGAGAAAATGCTGAAAGAAGGAGCTGAAATTATCGACATCGGACCTCAGTCCACAAGGCCCCATGCGGAATTTCTGAGTGCCGGCGAAGAAATAAACCGGATCGGGAATATGATTTCTCTGATTAAAAAGGAATTCCCTGAAGCGCTGATCTCCCTGGATACCTTTTATTCCCAAACGATAAAATTCGGCTTTAATGAAGGGATTGATCTGATTAATGATATTTCCGGCGGACAGTATGATGAGAACATGTTTGAAACCGCCGCTGAAACGAAGCTTCCCTATATTCTGATGCATGTAAACCCTTCCTACGAAACCATGCATGATAAAATAAAGTCTGACGATATTACCGTTTCCATCAACCGGTATTTCTCTGAAAAAACCGCTGAACTGCTGGCCAAAGGCGTACAGGATATTATTCTGGATCCGGGCTTCGGATTCGGCAAAACCGTAGAGGACCAGATGAAAATGATTGATGAAGTGCGGTATCTCGGTTTCGGAAAATTTCCCCTGCTGATCGGGATCTCCAGGAAATCATTCATTTATAAACCCCTTGGAAAAGCCCCGGCAGACGTTAACGAAGAGACCCAGACGCTTCACCTGAAAGTCCTGCAGCAGGGTGCCAAAATCCTGCGGGTACACGATGTGGCAGAAGCGAAGAAGACGGTTGATGTGTTTTTGAGCAGTCATTAATCAGGAATATGAATAATTTTTTTTAACTTTCAGACAAATTTGTATAAAAACAAAAAGCATGAGTGTAGGAACCAATTTGAAAAAATTACGAAGCAAAACCAAATATTCCCAGCAGGATATTGCAGATATGCTGAATGTAGACAGGCTAACATACGTCAATTGGGAAAACGAAACAACCGAAATAAAATCCGGCTATATTCCTAAGCTTGCGGATATTTTTGGAGTAAAAATTCAAGATCTTTTTGATAGTGATCAATCAATTCAGATTAATAATTTTGAAAATTCTGATACCTCAAATGCTGCAGGAAATCAAACAATAATATTTAATATTTCTGATGCTGAAACAGCTAAACTTTTTGGAGAACAAATTCACGAACTTATTAAAAGTCTTAAAAAATAAAAAGGCTGTCTCGAATGGAGACAGCTTTTTTTAATTGTATTTATTGATTTTAGGACTTTTCAATTTGTCAATCAGTGGAAATCTTAACAATATGATTTTTATTAATTAGTCTGGATTTCTGTGGAATGACGAACAAAAATAATTATTCAAAAGGTTTTAATTCTATGGGATTATTCTCCATTTTTTTTCTCTTTTCCAAAAGTGACTCATAATATTTAATTTCTTCTGCACCAATTTCCAGTCCTGTGAAAGCAGATAGTGTACATTCCATATTAAATTTTGCCTTTAGATATTTATCCTTAGAATAGTTTTTAAATTCATTTAAATTGAATTCAAAATCCCGATCATACTTTTCAACTTTTGTTAATGTAAAATGGTAGTCTTCTTTTGTATCATAAAGCTCAAAGATTAGTCCGGGTAAACCATTGAATTTGTAAGGTCCCAAAGATTGTGGATATTCTTTAGAAAAGTAAGCGATCCATCTTCTTCCAAATTTATTTGTTGCTGCCATTTGGCACTTTACTCCGTTAATTATTTTTGTTTCGCCATATAGAACCCACCTTAAAGAAACATTCTCATTATACCTTATTTTTCCATCACCATATTTAAAAAAAATACTGGTCATTCCGTTTTTTCTAATTGATCTTTCCTGAAAATAGTCACTTACTGTTTGTGTATCTACATTAGCCTTCGCTTTATACTGACCGGTATCATTCAGATAATTTTGAGCTGCTGCAAAATAATAATCCTGAGAATTTCCAATTAAAACAAATTTTTGAAAATGTTGATTTCTTTCGCCTAAGTTTAATGAAGCATCATAACTTACCTTTACTGTTGGCTCAAATTCTATCTTTTGAGCAAACGTTTTAAAAAAAAGAAAGACTGTTAGTAAATATATTTTTGCCATAATCATAGTTAAAAAGGCGGAGAAAATACTCCGCCTCAAGGATTTAAGGATTAATCGTTACGTGTGGTTTTGTACCACATTCAATGTAATTAATTGCTTCAATTATATCTGCCATTTGCGAATACGTAGTTGTATCGGAAAATGAAGTGTAGTGCTTCACTCCACAGGTAGAAATCCAGACTGCCTGAACTCTCGCAAACGCCATAACTGAAATTCCCATCATGGCACAAAATAAAATTTTCTTTTTCATGTGTAAAAAATTTGGTTGGTTAAACTTTTACAAACATAAAAAGCCATTCTGAAAATTTCAGTATAGAAAATTACACAAATTTTGATGAATATTCACGACATTTAACTG
>JAKOOG010000030.1 GCA_022701545.1 Weeksellaceae bacterium
TTTCCTTTTGCCAGTTCAGCAACGCTAACCGATTCGTTTTCTTTTACAGAAGCCGTTTTCACAAGCTGTCCGCTCATCGTATACACTTTTACATCTTTCGCATCAGCACCGAAAGTGATTTCGTTATTCTTTACAAATGAATTTCTGATAAAGTTTCCGTTGGTTTTAGCTACATCTGAAACGGCTAGAGTCGAAGTAGGGTAAATTCTTGCTACTAAATTATCAATAGTGATGTTACCTGTAGTACTGCTTGCAGAACCTCCTTGTCTGATAGCTACTGAAGCAAGTGATGTTGGCAAAGTACCTGTTCCTGTAGAATTGGATAAAAGAGGTTGGGAGTTAATCTGCAATGTAGCTGAATTAGTAGGTGTAGATGTAGTATTATCGATTGTATATGTAACCGTGATGTTTGCTGCCGTTCCGTAAGGAATTTCTGTTCCGTAAGTAGGTGTTGCTGTGCCTCCGGTTGCATTTAAGATCCCTAAAGTATATCCTGTAGAACTTCCTTTTACATATAATCTTCCGAAAAAAGCGGTTACATTAGTTCCTGCCGTAGAAGCAACCATTAAAAAGTAATCTCCGGTAGTAGAAAGACTTGTACCATTAAGAACATTAACCGTTGCAGAATAATCAACTTTGCTAAGAGCTCCTGCTGTGATGGTATAAGGTGTGGTAAATGCCAAATTAACGTCTTCAGTATTACCGGCTACTAAATTGGCAACAGATCCATTAGCCATAAGTTGTCCGGCTGTACCGCTATGCGTTGACCATCCGTTTGAAGACAATGCTCCATTGTAACTGAAATTGTCGGATGCTACAGTTGTCTGAGCAACAAAGCTTGATACTACCGCTACCGTAGCAATAAGGGAATAAAACTTCTTCATGATTTAAAAATTTAATTATTAATAATTTACATGACAAAAATAAATCAAATTTTCAAAATAAGACAATAATCAGGTTAATTTTCTGTTAATAATACTAATGTCCTTTCCATAAGGTATTTTTAAGTATTTTTACGAACTATTTTCAAAGGCTTGCGAAATTACATTCTGATATTCGTGTTGTTTTTTATAGGCTTATTCTATGGTGAGGCCCAGGTATTCACATGGAAAAACCCGAACCTTCCGCAGGACAGCCTTAAACAGGACAGCATCCGCCAGGACAGTATTCTCGCTGCCCGTTTTGAGCAGGATATTTTTGCAAAAGACACGATGGATTTCGTAAAGACCAACAACCGGATTATTGTAGATGAAGGGGTGCTTGCCAGAAACGACAAAAAAAGATTTCTTGGCGAACTGAATTCAAAAGGATCCATTATCCGGGGAATTACATTCGGTAACAATCAGGGACAATCTGTACAGAGTTCGATGGACTTGCAGATTTCCGGAAGGCTTTCTAAGGATGTGACGATTCTTGCCAGTATTTCCGACCACAATTTACCCATCCAGGCCGACGGCTATACCCAGACGCTCGAAGAATTCGACAAGATCTATATGCAGCTGAACATCAAGGACAAATCTATCCTGAGAGCGGGACACCTTGATCTTGTAGAAGCCAAGAATTATTTTGCCAAATACCAGCGGCGCAGCATGGGCCTTGAGTTCCAGACGGAATTCGGAAAAGAAAACAAAACGTTTGTCGATGTTTCAATGGGGGTAGCCCGGAGTGAATTCCACAGGATCCGCTTCCAGGGGGTTGAAGGAAACCAAGGTCCTTACCGCCTGACAGGAAAGAACGGTGAACAGTTCATTACCCTGATCTCAGGTTCCGAACAGGTTTTTATCGACGGAATCCTGATGAAGCGGGGAGAAAACCAGGATTATATTATTAATTACAATACCGGGGAAGTAACCTTTACCAGCTTCCGGCCGATTTTCCAGCAGAATTTCATTACCATCTCCTATAATTATGCGAACCGAAATTATTCACGGTATTTGTTTACCGGTAAACTGGAGCATAAAAGAGAAAAACTGAGGTTGGGACTAAACTGGTTCATGGAAAATGACAATAAGAATGCGCCTCTGTCATTGAACCTGTCACAGGAAGACCAACAGATCCTGGCAGCGGCAGGAAATGACCCGAATCTGATGTATGCGCCTTCCGGAGTGGTTGCTGAATATGATGTGAATAAAATTTTATACCGGCTGGTTCAGGATCCCAGTGGAAATCACTATGAATTCTCTACCGATGCAACGCAGACACTGTACACGGTTTCATTTACTTATTTCGGCGCCAATATCGGTGATTATAAAATAACCCAGACCACCAATAACGGCCGCGTCTTCCAATATGTCGGTCCTAATATGGGCGATTACCGGGCGGTAAGGAAACTGCCTTCTCCGCAAAAATCACAGGTCTATTCTTTTAATTCCGAATATGTATTGAAAGACGGAAAAATAGGAGCTGATATTTCCTTAAGCAATTATGATTTGAATTTGTTCTCCTCCAAAGATTCCGAGCAGAACATCGGGTATGCCTGGAGGGTTTTCGGAAATAAGACCTTTACCAAAAACAACTGGAAAGGAACACCGAACTTTGAATATCAATACATTGACCGCCAGTTCCATATCCTCGACCGTATCAACGATGTGGAGTTTTCCAGGGATTTTAACCTTGCCCAGGAATTCAGCGGACGGACTCAAAACAGGTTTATTTTCAGCTTTTTAAATAAATGGAATAACAAATCCACCCTCAATTACAGAATCAATTATCTTGATGAGCAGGATAATTATAAAGGGATTAAAAATGATCTGGATTTCGGATGGATCAAAGGAAAATATTTTACCAAAGGAAATCTCTCTTATCTCAGCACCAGTGCAGTGCTCCAGGATACCAAATTCATCAGAGGCGGTGCTTCTACGGAATTTACCGGTAAGAAAGGAAGCTGGACGCTGGGCGGAAGCATGGAGCACAACGAGAAAAAATATAATGATACCGGCCTGATGGATGTTACGAGTTTCAGCTGGAAGGAGGTTTTCGTACAGAAAAAGGTTGGTGACAGTACAAGAACAAAATTGCTGGCCAAAGTTTATATGCGCGACAATGATTCGGTTCGCGACAACAGGCTGCAAAGCATGAACAATATTTTAGGTTTTATGGCAGAAAGCCAGATCATCAAAACTGAAAAAACGACGTTGAATGCCCTGCTCCATTACCGGAAGTTTTTTTACCAGAATCAGGATATTGATGTATCGAGAAACAACGATTTTGTAGTGGGAAATATCCTGTACAACCAACAGCTGTTCAGAAACGGGATGCGCCTGCAGGCCTTTTACGAACTCGGAAACGGGCAGGAAGCCCAAAGGGAATTCCAGTATATCAAAGTTACGGACGGACAGGGGATCTACAAGTGGACGGATTATAACGGAGACGGCGTTCAGCAGCTTGATGAATTCGAAATTGCCGAATATTCTGATCTGGCACAATACATCAGGATTTATACCAATTCCGTACGGTACATCCCCTCCAACAAAAACAAAATTCAGCTGGCATTATTTGTGAATCCGTCGATAGTTTTTAATTCTGAGAATAAATTTCTAAAACGCTGGAATTTCAATATTTCCCTGAATTCCCAGAACTCATTTTACAAAAAAGATAAGGTCCTGGTACTGAATCCTTTTGAAAAAAATGAAGACCAGATCCTTAAAAACCAGAATATCCTGGCCTCCGTACAGTTCAGCCCGACCGATAAATCCGGCTGGAACGGGAATTACCGCTTCATCTCGAATGACAACCTCATCAACGCCAATTTCAGCAATGAAGAACGGGAGCAGACATCTCATTTTCTGAATATCGGTTATTGGTTCAACAAAGAATTCCGGATCGACTGGGAAAACTCTGTTCATGATCTTAAGAACTCATCCCAGCTGTTTGCAACGAGGGATTACCGCCTCAATAATTTTGAGACCAAGCCCAAAGCCACTTATAAATTTACCGATGCCATTCAGGCTGAGCTTTCTTCCGCCTTCCGCCAAAAACAGCGTGTGGACGGAGAAGAATTCCTGAAGGCTTTTGACGTTACAGGGACCATCCAGTGGGAGCGCAGAAAGACTTCCATCCGGGGAAACTTTTCTTTCATCAATAACGATTTCACCGGAAACAATTTCAGTATTGTCGGTAACCAGATGCTGGACGGTTTGAAGCCGGGAAAAAACCAGGTGTGGAGTGTATTCATCCAGCAGGCGATCAATTCCTTCCTTCAGCTCAATTTGAATTATGAGGGCAGAAATTCAGGTGATCGGACCATCCATATCGGAAGCATGCAGGTCAAAGCGAGTTTTTAATCTGCCGATATTCGGTAAAAAAATAAAACCCCGATCAACTCAGGGTTTTAAATAGTATATTTTTTAAGATTTTACTTTTTTATCACTTTTAAAGATTGGGATTCTCTCTCTCCGTTTACCTTTACAATATAAACTCCCGCAGGAACCTTTCTCATATCAACAGAAGCTTTTTCCGTATTGACATTTTCACTGATCATGAGTTGCCCTGCCATACCGTATACTTCAACATTCCTGATCCTGGCGTCACTGCTGATGTTGATAAAGTCGACTACCGGGTTAGGATAATAATTCAGCTGGGTTTTAGCCTTAACATCCTGAACTGCGAGAACGACATTGGTAAATTCATAGCTGCCGAGATCAGGCGTTGTGGCATTTCTTGTATTGCCGTCGGCATCTACCGTTACATCGGCTACGAAGGTTCCTTTATTATCAAGCGCGGCATTCCCTGAAGCTGCCAGGTGAAAATCCGTTGCAGAAGCAAAAACCGGGGAAATATTTACTGAGTTTACATTTCCTCCAAAACCTGCCTGCAGATCTGCCAACGTCGCTCTGGCCGAACCGATAAACGCAAGATTTGTTCCCGCAGAAAAATAATCGTTATAATTGATATTGGAAAATACCGTATTTGCTGCGCCCGAATAAATGGTATACCGATCTCCTGTCTGCGTTTGTTTGTTCACAAAAATGTTATTTCTGAGATCGATTGCTCCGGCTGCAGTTACGGTACTGAGAACGTTCAGTGCAGAAGGTCTTCCTGCATTCGTTTGGTTGGTATCCATGACCACAGTGTTATAATAGAGCTTAAATCCTCCACCGTTTCCGATAACGATTCCGTTTCCATTATCTGCCAATCCTCCACCTAAAGCATATCCGGTGCCTGCAATATCATTAATAATGTTATTGTAAATCAAAAGGTTGGATGCCGCAACATTCGAATTGATATAAAGTCCTACTGCTCCGTATCCTGCAGTATTCGGTTGTTTGATATCAGAAATTCTATTTTTAAAAACAGTTCCGTTGGTTACGGCTGCACCCAGCAATATCCCCTGAGACGTATTGGTGGAAGAGGCCGGTAAAGCTACACCGGTCACGGTATTTCCGCTTACTTCAAAATTCTTTGCATTCTGAACGGCAATTCCTCTGAATAACAGTTTATCTGCCGCTACGGTAGAGCCTACGACATTATTTCTGATAATCCATCCCGTATCTGTATTGGTGGCATTTCCAACAGCAAAAATACCATTCTGTGCTCTTACAAAGGTATTGTTGATCGCTGAAAAGTTGTTGTTCGGGAATTCTGCAGCCCCCAGGGTGGATCCTGAAACAATAATGGTTCCGATGGTTCCGGAAGCAGTAGAGCCTGCAAAATTAGTATTTCTTACCGTAATATTTTCAGCTCCGTCGGTGGTAGTGCTTGCTACCCAAAGTACAACCGGCGTCGTTCCGGTGGCAGCAACGTAAGAACTGCTGATGGTCAGGTTGCGGGTAGTGGTTCCGTTATTACTGCCCTCAATGGTTACGTTGTCTGCTCCATTAAACTTAATTGTTGCCACAGGATCTGCACTGGTAATGGTGGCATTGACTCCGGTGGCCGGTTTAATTAATACTGAAGTATAGTTGCTGTTGCCTGCAGCACTTGCGTTTAAAACGGCAGAGGCAGATTCCGTTGTATTAGCGGTAACATTAATTGTGACTGCTCCCTGATGCACCCCTCCATTAATAGCGTCAAACGCTGCTTTTAATGTAGTATAAGTTCCTATCGTTGTACCGGCACTGGCGGTAAGGCTGATCTGCGCGCTGAAATGGGCAGCGGCTACTGTTGTTAATAAACAAAATAGAGTTTTTCTCATAATATAAGTAGTATTTGATTTTATAAATATAGTTAAAATAATATAAATTTTTAATTATCAGATCAAATACTAAGTAAATAATTTACCAAAATCCATTATTAGATTAACATAATGAAAAAAACTAGAAGCCTTAATCCATTCCTTATAATCCCTTTCTGCGGCCTTCTGCACAATCATTATAATTTCGTAAATTTGCCGCATGATAAAAATTGGCAACATAGAACTGCCGGAATTTCCGCTTTTACTGGCACCGATGGAAGATGTCAGCGATCCTCCGTTCAGGAGGCTATGCAAAATGCACGGCGCAGACCTGATGTATTCTGAATTCATCTCTTCTGAAGGGCTCATCCGTGATGCGATAAAAAGCAGAAAAAAGCTGGATATTTTTGATTATGAAAGGCCTGTGGGCATTCAGATTTTCGGAGGGGATGAAGAAGCCATGGCCATGTCGGCAAGAATTGTGGAAACGGTAAATCCCGATCTGGTTGATATCAATTTCGGCTGTCCGGTAAAAAAAGTGGTTTGCAAAGGAGCCGGCGCGGGTGTCCTGAAAGATATCGATTTAATGGTTCGCCTTACCAAAGCCGTTGTACGATCCACAAGTCTGCCGGTGACTGTAAAAACACGTTTGGGATGGGACAGCACTTCCATTAACATCGATGAGGTGGCCGAACGTCTTCAGGAAACGGGGATCAAAGCTCTTACGATCCACGCCAGAACGCGGGCTCAGATGTATAAAGGAGAAGCGGACTGGGAACATATCTCCAGAATTAAGCAGAATCCCAATATCGAAATTCCGATTTTCGGAAATGGAGACATCGATTCTCCGGAAAAAGCATTGGAATATAAACAGAAATATGCGTGCGACGGAATTATGATCGGCCGTGCGGCGATCGGATACCCATGGATTTTTAACGAAATCAAGCATTTCTTCGAAACCGGGGAGCATTTACCAGCCCCAACCATTGAAGACCGTCTGTTAGCCGTTCGTCAGCATGCAGAATGGAGTGCAGAATGGAAAGGAGAAAGACTGGGGCTGGTAGAAATGAGGCAGCATTACAGCAATTATTTCCGGGGAGTTCCGCATTTTAAGGATTTCAGAAAAAAATTCCTGGAAGTATTCACTTTGGAAGAAATGGATGCTTTAATCCAGGAAACGCAGGAATTTTACACCCACTATTTAGCCCAACAGGCATAAAATAAAAAACCATCAAAATTGCTTGATGGTTTTTATTTTTTTATTTTACATAGCTTAGTATCCTTCTGAAGATTGGTTTTTAATTAACGCCAATGCGGATGAGGTTCCGATTCTTTTTACGCCGAGACTGATCATCTTTTCGGCATCTTCCGGAGTTCGTACCCCTCCTGCCGCCTTTACCGGAAGTTTGCCGGCATTTTCAAGCATAATCTGTATGCCTTCAAAGGTTGCTCCGTTGGGTTTTCCGCCTTCCGTTGCATAAAAACCTGTTGAGGACTTCACAAAGATTTTGGACCATTCGTTTTCCCGGAAATTTTCTTCCGCCCAGTTTGAAATATGCCTGGTAATATCTGCAATCTGTTCGTCTGTGAGTGCTGCAATTTCAATAATCCATTTTGCGGTTTTATGATGCTGCAGACATAAGGCGGTACCCTTAATAAATTCTTCTTTTACCAGGTCCAGATTTCCTTTCAGATAAGCATTATAATTAATAACAAAATCCAGTTCGTCTGCTCCGTCAGCAATCGCTTTTTCGGCCTCTGCCAGTTTTTCTTCAGTGGAATAGGTTCCTTCATGGAATCCGATAACCGTTCCGACGATTACCTCTGCATTCTTTTCCCGGATATATTTTTCGATTTCAGACACATAATCCGGACGGATCATCACGGCAAAAATCCCGTTATCGATTGCTTCCTGAGTCAGTTCTTTATCTTTCTGCAGCGTTTCTTCTTCCGAAAGCCCCGACTGTGCGGGAGTTTTCAGATAGGTTGAATCCAAATATTGCGCAATGTTCATAATCTGTTATACTTTCAGTTGTCTGTAAATACCTTGTTCCAAAGATATGAAAGTTTCCGTTCTTATCACCCCTTTCAGCTGCTGAAGCTTGCTGAGAATCTGCATCAGGTGGTCATTGTCTTTACAGATCACTTTCAGGAATATGGTATAATTTCCTGTTGTATAATGGGCTTCCACTACTTCATTAATATCTTTCAAAGATTTTACCATGTCCGGATAATGGCTGGGAAGGTCCAGAAAAACCCCGATATACGAAATGACTTTGTAGCCGATTTTTTTAGGATTTAAAAAAGAAATCGAGGTTTCTATAACCCCTGCCTGTTCAAGCTTTTTGATCCGCTGATGTACTGCCGTGGTTGAAATCCCGACGCTTTTCGAAATATTAGATAAGGAAGATTTTGCATTATCCATCAGCATATAAATAATCTCTTTGTCGATGGAATCTAACTGGTAGCTTGTGTTTTTAGAATTTTTCATTTTTTATTTATGTTTTTTACTTTTATTTTTTCATTTTAAACCTTACAAAAACCGGAAAATGATCACTGTAGCCTCCCAAATATCGGGTTCCAGCATAAGTTCTGAAAGGACGGCCGTGCATCTTTCGGTCGCGGCTCTCTATTTTTTCTGATCTGAATACTTCTGCCTGTTGAAACACCAGTCCGTTCTTTTCAGAAAAGAAAGACTCGGACAGTAGGATCTGATCGAAAAGCAATCCGGATTTATAATGAAAAGTAGAGTAATTTCCTGTAGCGAACAGATGCTCAAAAGGATTTTCCATCACCTTTTTACGGGCATCGTTATAAAGAATTTTCTTTAAATTTTCATCATCCGGGTTTTCATTAAAATCACCACACAATATGATATTTTCCTTATCCTCGTTTACCATATTCAGAATCCGGGTGCGGATCTCGTTCAGTATAAAGTCCCGTTTCGGTTTGTTTATATCCTTCTCACGTTTTGAGGGAAGATGAGCAATGAAAACATGTACGGTTTCTCCTTTATATTTCACTTTAGAATATAGTACATCTCTAGTTGTGTCGTAGTTTCCATGGTTTTTATCAGTTATCTCAAAGAAGAAAGTAATGGTTTCAGAATCCAGTACTTCCACTTTGCTTTTGTCATATAATAAAGCCACATCCACCTTTCTCTCATCCATGGAATTGTAATGTACAATTCCGTACCGGGAATCAAAAGGAGGCAGCTGTATAAGATCTTCCAGCACTTTTCTGCCGGAAACCTCAGACAGACCCATCATAAAAGGCAAAACTCCATTTTCGTGCCTGATGAGCTGAAAAACATCAGCAATCTTCAGAAGCTTATTTCTGTATTTCCTTTCATCCCAATTTCTAAGCCCGGATGCCGTAGGATCCAACTTATGGACTGGCGGGGAATCGGGAAGGAATAAATTTTCAACGTTGTAAAAACTGAATAGTTCCATCAACACGTTTTTCTAGAATTTTTCACTGACATTTAATCGAAAGTGTAAATTTATTATTTTATTTAATATATAATAAATATTTTGCTTAAAATCTTACAGCTTTTTGCTTTATAAGGATCATAAATCATACGAATTTTAAGGTTCAATGAAAGATTTGGTAAGAATTATTAAAATTAACTATTAAATAAGATCAAATAACTAATAAATTGCCTCTTCGTAATGGTATAAAACTTACCGCCCAAGTCTACCAAACTTTCAACGGATTATTTAAAACAAATCAGTATGTCAGAAGACTATTCCCCTAAAAGGTCCGGACGTTTTTCTCTGGTAATCCTTACGGCTTCATCATGACGCCATTCTTCAATTTTGGCAAAATTTCCGCTCAGGAGAATTTTTGGGACTTCCAGGCCTTTGTACACTTCAGGCCGGGTGTAGATTGGGGGCGAAAGTAAATCATCCTGAAAGCTATCCGTAAGGGCTCTCTGCTCATCATTCAGCACACCGGGAAGCAGACGGATAATGGAATCTGCCAGAACACAGGCCGCCAGTTCCCCACCTGTCAGCACATAATCGCCGATCGAAATTTCTCTGGTAATATGCAGATCCCTGACCCGCTGGTCAATCCCTTTGTAATGACCGCATAAAAAGATCAGGTTTTCTTTAATGGATAAGGTGTTGGCAATTTTCTGGTTTAAGGTAACTCCATCCGGCGTCAGGTAAATAACCTCATCATATGCTCTCTGGGATTTCAGTTCCGAAATACATTGATCCAGAGGTTCCACCATCATGACCATTCCGGCCCCGCCGCCATAAGGTTCATCATCGATCTGGCGGTGTTTATTGATCGCCCAGTCTCTCAGATGATGAAAATGCACTTCTGCCAGGCCTTTATCCATTGCTCTTCTTAAAATGGAAGTTTTGAACGGACTTTCCATCAGTTCGGGAAGTACGCTTATAATATCAATTCTCATTGTAATGTTTCATTTTTCTTATTCGGCGAAATAATTAATCTTAAAGAGGAATCCTTGTTGAAATAGCTCCACATCCAGTTAAAAAATACGGCAAGCTTGTTTCTTACGCTCAGGATCAGCATCAGGTGCAAAAACATCCAGAAAAACCAGGCTAAAAGTCCCTGAAATTTAATAAACGGCAGATCGACTACGGCTCTGTGCTTCCCAATGGTTGCCAAAGATCCTTTGTCTTCATACTCATATTCCACCCACTGGTTCGGATTTTTCTTCAATAGATTTTTACCTAAATTTTTGGCCTGATTGATGGCTACATTGGCCACCTGAGGATGCCCCTGAGGATACTTCGGTGTTTCCATATACGAAATATCGCCTATGGCAAAGATATTATCGTAGCCTTTTATTTTATTGTACCGGTCGGTAATATACCGGTTTTTAATGAGATGTTCTGCAGGAAAGCCGCTTATCACATTTCCCGTTACTCCGGCCGCCCAGATTACGCTGTTGGAAGGGATGGTTTTCCCGCTTTTCATGTATACTTTATCGCCGTCATATTCCGTTACATATTCCTGGCTCAGAAAAGTAACACCGAGGTCTTTTAAATAGTCTTCGGACTTTTCCTGCGCTTCGGCACTCATTACCGCAAGGGGCTTTTCCGTAGAGCTTACCAGAATGATCTGAAGATGATCGAAGTTCATGTAAGGGTAATCCCGCGGGAGAATGTCTTTCTTCATTTCGGCAAATGCGCCTGCCAGCTCCACTCCTGTTGGTCCGCTACCGACGATTACGATATTCCAGTTTCCGTCGTCGCTGCGGCTTTTCTCGAGGATCAGCTTTTCAAAAGTCATCAGGATATGGTTCCGGATACCGATGGCTTCCTGGGTATTTTTCATTCCGAAAGCTCTGCCTGCAAGGTCTTTATTTCCGAAGAAGTTCGTTTTGCAGCCCGTGGCGATGATGAGTTTATCATAGCTGAACTCCGCTTCATCGGTAATCACTTTGTTATTAGCCGTATCAATTTCTTTCACCTCCGTCAGGCGGAACTGGGTATTTCTGGAACGCTGGAAAATTTTTCTGAAAGGAAAGGAAATATTGGAAGGTTCGATCCTTCCGCACGCTACCTGATAAAAAAGAGGCTGAAACATGTGATGGTTGACCCGGTCTAAGACCATTACCTTTTTGTTTTTATTATTCAATGTTTTTGCAAGTTGCAGCCCCGCAAAACCACCTCCGATGATGATGATCTTTTCGCGTGTTTCCATAGTAGACAAATTTACTGATTTTATTTAGCATTTAGAAGTGAAAAAAGTTAGTTTTGCAAGAACTTTATGCCACCCAAAAAGTACAGCAAAAAAACCGCCAAAAAGATTCACGGCCACAGACGGAGGAATTACTTTTTCCGCCGCAGGATCCTCCTGGCCATTCTGATTATTGCTTTGATAGGGACGGGATTATACTTGAAACAGTCGATCAGTTACTACTATGCCCTGTACTTCAATAAATTTACCCATAAAAAACTCCACAACAGCGAAGCCGAAACCCTGAGGATCCAGAAAATCCTTTCCGACAACCTGGATAAAACCTACGGATTTGATGTGTCACACTACCAGAATAAAGAAGACATCAGGTGGGACAGCCTTACCATCGGAAATAAAACCATCCCGCTTGAGTTTGTTGTGATGCGGGCAACAATGGGAAACCGGAATGCCGATAAACATTTTGATGAGTTCTGGAACCAGGCCAAAAAACAGAGGATGATCCGCGGTGCCTATCATTTTTACAGGGCCGATGAAGATCCGGTAATCCAGGCCAATAATTTTCTGGAAAATGTAAAACTCGAAAGCGGAGATTTGCCGCCGATTCTCGATATCGAGAAAATCCCGAAGCGGAAAACCAACAAAAAGCTGATCCAAGATCTGAAGGTATGGTGCAGAATCGTGGAGGAAACCTATGGCGAAAAACCGATTATCTATACCTACTACTATTATTATAAAGATTTCCTGAAAGGCGAATTTGATGATTACCCGCTCTGGCTGGCCAATTATAACGATGTGCCGGCCCCCACGCCCGATGACCATTGGGATTTCTGGCAGTTTACGGAAAACGGAATTGTTCACGGGATCAACACCAAAGTGGATCTGGATATTTACAACGGAAGTCTGTGGTCTTTGAAGAGCCTGACGCTGGACTAATTTTTTCGGCTGAAAGCAATTGTGAAAATGCTGCCCAGTATTTTGTCTGATCTTACAAAAATTTCTCTTCTTTTGGTTGAGAACCGGAACTCATCTTAAAAGGATTTCTCCGGATCCATTCCGTTTTGGGAGAAAGGGAGGGAAAAATATTTTTCATAAATAGATTAATGAAGGTATGGGTATGTCTGATCAGCCCGAAAATTTCAACAGGCTCTGCTCCGATCGTAGATTTAATTTCCAGAGCGGTCCTTCCGAAAACAATTCTTTTAAACTGATGATCAATGGCGAATCCCACCATGTCCAGAAGCATATTCAGGTAAATCTGTTTCTCTTTCTGGATTTCTTTGTCGTAGCCTAAAAAATAGGTATCAATATCCCCGTTATTCAGGATTAAAGTATAAAAACCGATCAGCTGCTGCCCTGAAAAATATCCGAATACTTTAAAATTGATTCCCAAATTTTCCTTCATGCTTTCAAAATGGTTTTCTTCCAGGAAAAAAGTATTGAAAGGGGCATTCTCAGCCACATGCTGATAAAGCTGATTGATCTCGTTCCGGTACCTTACGATATCTTCAGAACAGAGTTCTCGTTTATCAGTTCCGGCAATTTTTTTCCGGGCCGTTTTCGCCCGGGTCCTGTACTTCGTGGAGAAATCTTTAAGGTAATCTTCAAAAGTTTTCCAGCTTTTCCGTATTGTAAGGGTCATTGTCGGCTGAACGGAAAATTTAAAATAGCTGCGGAGTTCCCGGCCCTGAAAGAGTGAAAGAAACTCAGACCGGTAATCTTTATAAATGATGAGTGAAGTCTTTCTGATTTCTTTCTGCATTTTCCGTACGGCTTCTTCCAACAGTAAAATCATGTTTTCTACGCTGATTTTTAACGGATCAAAATAAAATCCGTTCTGCCCCGTAAGCATATTATTACCCAGAATCATGACGTCTCGGCTGAACTTCCTGGCGGCAAGATTCCTGATGCTGCACCAAACTTCATTTTTCTGAAAAGTTTTATGCCTGATAAAATCAAGATATTGAAACAATGCGCCGCCGACCAGATCACCGTCTTCAAAAAATCCCAGAAAATAACAGGTCATATTCTGTGGTTTCGAAGTTCCGAGAATATGAAAATAGGCTGCAGAAAGCATAATGTTATGATTTCCGATCACCGTGTCCCAATTCTTGGGAAGACCGGAAGCCGAAGTGTAA
>JAKOOG010000042.1 GCA_022701545.1 Weeksellaceae bacterium
CGCAGCAAGAAAGGCTTTTCTTACGAGAATATGGCCCATGACCTTGATCTCAGCACTTCCGCCTACCGCAAAATAGAAACCGGTGAAACAAAACTGACGGTAGAAAGGCTGGTGGATATTTCCAAAATCCTAGAAACCCCACTGAATGAATTATTGGAAACCGATTCACAAAAAAATTTTAACCAAGAAAATAATGATAATGCAAGCGGGTTTCAGGGTTTTGATTATAAAACTTACTACGAATACTCTGAAGTTTCAAAAAAGCTGATTGAGGTTTACGAGCAGCAGATTAAAGATCTGAAAGCGGAGATTGAAGTGTTAAAAAGCAAGTAAGCTTTCAGCATACAAGAAAATAAAAAAAGAGCTCAATAAACAGTTGGCTCTCTTTTAAAAATTCGTTATAACATCCATTCTTATTGTGGTAATTCTGCCTTGTTATCATTAAACTGAATCAGCCAGTCTTCGATCTCTTCTTCAAGGTAGGAGGTCTGAAGGATCATGGCATTGATAAAATCATCGGGTACGGGCTCGCCGTTGGAGTTTTCGAGGTTCCAGAGTTCATTAGACATATTTTCATATTCGGAGTAGACCCGTTTGAAGCGGGTGTTTTCTCTTTCTAAAGCTTCAATATTCTGCTGCTGAAGCTGGAATTTTCTGTATTTGTTTTGACGTTTCATACAAATATTATTAGATGGGACCGTTTAAATTTTTTGATGATATGACTGGGGCCATATGACAAGATAGGAAAAAACCATCAACATAAACAGTTGAAAATTAATTTATTATCAGGTTGCGCTTGCATCTTTCCGAAAACTAAATTTAGAAATAATTTTGAATCAAAAAAAATATTTAACATCTTTTTTTAAGTGTTTAACATATAGTTATAAATTTGCATATCATAAAAATCGGATGAGAGATTTAATACTACGTCAGAAACAGGTTTTGTTCTTTATCATTGCGGGAGGGCTGAGTGCCATTGTGGAAATCGGAAGTTTCAAGTTCTTCAGCACTTCGCTGCCCCACTTTTTTCCGCAGGAAACCAATTTTCATGGAATCCATTATCCGCTGAGCAATATTTTCTCAACGAGCTGCGGGATCATCAGCAATTATTTCCTGAGCATCTGGTTCGTATTTGAAAGGGGAAAACATTCAAAAAGAAAGGAGTTTGCCTATTTTATGCTGGTCTCTTTTGTTTCAACTTTACTGAGCCTCACTTTTTTCCAGGTTTTTTACCGTTATATATTTAAGGATAATATCGATCTTGTTATTTATACCTTAAGCCCGGAAGTGACCAGTAAAATTGCGGCGATCCTGCTGGTATCGATCCTGAACTATTCGGTAAAGAAAAAAGTAATTTTTAACGGATAAGCAGTGACAAAGATTTTAAATTACCTCTGGAGAGTATGGATGATGATTCTGGCATTTGTATGTACGATTCTGTTTGGCATTCCGGTTTATATTTTATCATTCAGCAAAAAACATTATAAATACGCTTATCTATTTATACGCTGCTGGAGCTACTGTATGTTTTACGGAATGGGCTTACGGTATGAGCTCACGAAACTTTCCCAACAAAAACCGGATAAAAACCAGCAGTATGTTTTCATTTCGAACCACACGTCGATCATGGATATTATGCTGATGTGTATTCTGTGTAAGCATCCGATCTGCTTTGTAGGTAAGAAAGAGTTGGTAAAAATCCCGATTTTCGGGACCATCTATAAAAGGATATGTGTGATGGTAGACCGCAAAAGTGCGAGAAGCCGTGCGGACGTTTACAGAAGATGTGCCGAAAAAATGGAAGAAGGCAACAGCATTGTTATTTTTCCTGAAGGGGGCGTTCCGGATGATACTTCTATTATTCTGGATGAATTTAAAGATGGTGCATTCACCCTTTCTTCGAAACACAATTCACCGATCGTTATCTTTACGTTTATCGGATTAAAGGAAATGTTTCCTTTTGATAAAGCCAAAGGATACCCCGGCAAAGCCAGGGTCTATTACAATGGGATTCTTCCTCCTTCGGGATCGCCGAAAGAGCTTAAATTGTCTTCATTTGAGACAATAAAAAAAACATTGCTTCAACACCATAATTAATAGAAATAATATATATTTGTTTTCAGAAATTTTCAACAAATATGTCAAATTATTCCAAACAAACCAATTGGGGACAATTCGTTCCGCTGGTGACGGTGTTTTTCTTCTGGGGATTTATCGCCGCAAGTAATGATATCCTGATCCCTGTTTTCCAGAAAGCCTTTAATTTATCCCAGACCGAAAGTATGCTTGTGCAGATCTGCTTCTATGTAGCGTATACGGTGGGCTCCTTAATTTACATGCTTATCTCTGCAGGATTGAAGCAGGATCTCGTGAATAAAATCGGATATAAAAACGGGCTTATTGTGGGCCTTCTGATTTCTGCAGCAGGAACTCTGCTGTTCTATCCGGCAGCTAACCTTCATTCTTTTTTGTTGATGATTTCAGGACTTTTCATTGTAGGGCTTGGGTTTTCGCTACAGCAGATCGTGGCCAATCCTTTAGCTATTGAGGTAGGACCTTCCGAAACGGGATCCCAGCGACTGACCATGGCCGGAGGAATCAACAACCTGGGAACCACCATCGGCCCGCTGATCGTATCCTTTGCCATCTTCGGATCGGCAGCCGCGGCGACGAATGACGTGAGCATTGAAAGTGTAAAAGTTCCTTATCTTATTCTGGGAGTAGCGTTTGTGCTGGTAGCCATTATGCTTAAATTCTCTTCGCTTCCGGCCGTAACGCCAACGAATACAGAAAGTACAGATGAGGTTATAAAAGGGGAACACCGCAAATCGGCTTTGGCTTATCCGCAGCTTGTGATGGGAATGATTGCCATTTTTGTTTATGTAGGAGTTGAAGTTTCTACGGCAAGTAACCTTCCTGCTTATATGGAAAAAAATTTAGGTTTTGAAACCAAAGATGTAGCGCCTTACATTTCTTTATATTGGGCTTCCCTGATGATCGGCCGATGGACCGGTGCTGTTGAGGCCTTCGACGTCAGTGCCGGATTCAAAAGAGTATTGAGATTCCTAGCGCCTTATCTCGCTTTCGGCGTTTTCTTATTGGTAAATGCCATTGCCAAGCACGATCTTTCGCATTTTTATGTGTACGGACTGATTATTATTGCGATGATTATCTGTGATATTTTAAGTAAGGGAAATCCGGCAAGAATGCTTCTTATTTTCTCTGTAGCAGGCATCGCTTCTTTATTAATCGGAATGTTTACCTCAGGTATGATCTCCGTGTACGCGTTTACAAGTGTAGGTCTATTCTGCTCTACCCTATGGCCGTGTATTTTTGCTTTAGCCATCAACGGTCTGGGGAAACATACCAACCAAGGGTCCGGTCTATTGATCATGATGATCATGGGAGGCGGGATTGTCAGCCTGATCCAGGGATATGTAGCTGACCTTACCGACATTCATTTCAGCTATATTGTGGGAGTAGTTTGTTTTGCTTATCTTGCCTTCTACGCCATAAGAGTAAGCGGAATCCTGAGATCTCAGGGAATTGATCTTGACAAAATTACAAAAGGCAGTGGTCACTAATAAAACAAAAATAATACATAAGAAAAGATGTTGGGCGGGTATATTACTTGCCCAATTTCTTTTATTCTACCTGTTTTCGAAATCAGCAGTAATGATTTCCTTCTTTGAAAGTTTTTTTGAAATTCAGAAGAAAGTTCATCAGTCAGCTTTTGCTTGGATCCCGTTTTCTCTTGGAGACCTTCTTTATATCCTGACAGGGGTTTTCCTGTTGTATACTATCATTTCTTTATTTAAAAAGAGAACCAGACGTTCTTCTCTGCTTTCTATTTTAGTCGGAATTAATATTTTTTACTTTCTGTATCAGATATTTTGGGGCATGCTGTATTTCCAGGTTCCGATTATTAAAAAGCTTCCTTCCCAAGAAAAGCCTACGACGGAAAAAGCAAAGGTTTTGGCTTTAAAATATCTTGAAAAGTGTAAAAAGACGAGAAGCATCGTGAAGGAAGATCCAAACGGAATTTTCATCATCACGGATTTAAAAGCCATCCAAAAAGATATTCTTGCGCAACAGTCCAGGCTCCCAAGAACCATTTCCGGGAAAAAAGCACCTGAGATCAATTCTTTTAAACCCAGCCTTTTTCGAGAAGTAATGAGCTTTACCGGTATTTTGGGATATTATAATCCGTTTACTGCCGAAGCACAATATAATTCGCAGTTGCCCAACACCTATATTCCTTTTACGTCGGCTCATGAGAGTTCGCACCAGCTTGGTTTTGCCCGGGAGCAGGAAGCCAATTTTGTAGGGTACCTGATCGGAATCGAGTCTGAAAACCCAGAGCTGCGTTACAGCACCGAATATTTTACCTTAAAAAGCCTGCTGAACTTTATTGTTGAAAAAGATCCGGAATTTGTAAAATCGGTTTTGCAAAATTACTCTCCGTCTATGAAGAGAGACCGAGCGTATGAAAAAGCATTTGCGTTAAAGCATCAGGGTTGGCTGGATGACTTTTTTGGATTTACCAACAATCTGTTTCTTAAAAGCAATCAGCAGGAAGGTTCTGTTACCTATTCCTATTTTATTGATCTTCTGTTAAATTATGAGAGGGTATAAAATAAAAGAATCGTATCAGGCGATACGATTCTAAAAACACAAATGATGAAAAAAAATTTATTACCTTGACTTGTTCCCTCATTCAAGGCTTTGTAAAAGTACAATATATTTCATAAATAC
>JAKOOG010000071.1 GCA_022701545.1 Weeksellaceae bacterium
GATGGTTTTTTACCGAAGAATTTTTCCACTTCTTCCTGGATGATCGGGATTCTTGTAGAACCTCCTACCAGGATTACTTCGTCGATATCCGATGTAGAAAGGCCTGCATCTTTCAAAGCTTTAGCTACCGGCTCCATGGATCTTCTTACCAAGTCAGCAGATAACTGCTCGAATTTAGCTTTCGTTAAAGTTTTCACCAAGTGCTTAGGACCTGTAGCCGTAGCAGTGATATAAGGAAGGTTGATTTCAGTTTGCGGAGAAGAAGAAAGCTCGATTTTTGCTTTTTCAGCAGCTTCTTTTAATCTCTGTAATGCAATGGCATCAGATTTTAAATCGACTCCTTCTGCAGCCTTAAATTCATCAGCCATCCAGTTGATGATCACATCATCAAAGTCATCACCTCCTAAGTGCGTATCTCCGTTGGTAGACAATACTTCAAATACGCCATCCCCTAAATCCAGGATAGAAATATCGAAAGTACCACCTCCAAGGTCGTATACCGCGATTTTCTGATCTTTGTGGCTTTTGTCCAAACCGTAAGCCAATGCAGCAGCAGTTGGTTCGTTGATGATTCTTTCTACTTTAAGACCGGCGATTTCACCTGCCTCTTTGGTAGCCTGTCTCTGAGCATCATTAAAGTAAGCCGGAACCGTAATTACCGCTCTCGTTACTTCCTGACCCAAATAATCTTCAGCCGTTTTCTTCATTTTCTGAAGCGTCATTGCGGAGATTTCTTGCGGCGTATATTCTCTGTCGTCAATTTTCACCTTTACCGTATCGTTCGGGCCGGCTACTACTTTATATGGTACCCTGGTGATTTCGGAAGCATCATCTTTGAAGTGAGTTCCGATAAATCTTTTAATAGAATAAACCGTTTTGGTAGGGTTGGTTACCGCCTGTCTTTTTGCAGGATCTCCTACTTTTCTTTCACCGTCTTCTGTAAATGCCACGATAGACGGCGTTGTTCTTTTACCTTCTGCGTTAGGAATTACAACAGGGTCTTTTCCCTCCATTACAGCAACACAAGAGTTGGTTGTTCCTAAGTCGATTCCAATTATTTTACTCATAATATTTTTTTATTTTTTCTAATTTTAGTTTTAAAATACACTCAGTATTTCTCAATATTTATACCATTCAAAATTTTGTGACAAATTGACACCATCACCTTAAAAACAGCTAATTTCAATTGTTCTTATTTTAAGTAAAATATTTTAAAAACATGAGTTGAAACCAATTTAAACCGGTTTTATTATTACCGTGCAGTTTTGTCATTCACAGAAATCACCTACCTATTTTCCCATTAATTCTGTCACTTTTATTTTTACTGACGATCCCTACCTTGTTTTCTTTTTTAATAAAATACAGCTGGCATATTAGATTTTAAATGATTTTTTTTAATAACTTTAAAACATTGCAGCAGGGTTCTGATCATCATTACAACTAAAGTTAATTAAAGCTTAATGTGAAAAGGTTTTCAGAGATACCACAAATCTGTATTTTTGATAAATTATAAACTAGAGAATGTCACTACATTTCAATCCGCGAGATATTACCTGGCTGGCCTTTAATGAAAGGGTGTTGCAGGAAGCGATGGACGAAAAGGTCCCTTTACACTTAAGAATCCGGTTTTTAGGAATTTTCTCAAATAATCTGGACGAGTTTTTCCGGGTACGGGTTGCCGGATTAAAGCGCGCCATGGATTTTAAAGAGAAAGTTATTGCAGAATCTTTCTATCAGCCGCCTTCCAAAATTCTTCAGAAGATCAACGAAATTGTCATAAGGCAGCAGCAGAATTTCGATAAGACCTGGAAAAAAATCCAGGCTGAAATGGCTGAGCAGCATATTTTTATTAAAACTTCAAAAAATTTATCAGCCCGGCAGAAAGAATTTGTCCGGAAATATTTTGATGAGGTCGTGGAATCCAATGTGATCCCGATCCTACTTCATGAAAATACGCCGATGCCTTATATGCGGGACAAAAGCCTCTATCTCGGTGTTTCGATGCGGAAAAAAGACTGGCAGTATTCCAGCAATTATGCCATTATTGAAATTCCTTCCCGTTTTGTCGGCAGGTTCGTTCTGCTGCCCACGGAAGATCCTGAAGAGAAAAATGTCATGCTCCTGGAGGATGTAATTACATTTAATCTGCCCCATATTTTCTCTTATTTCGGATATGACGAATTTGCGGCCAATGCTTTCAAGGTAACGAAAGATGCAGAGCTGGATCTGGACAATGACATCAAAACAAATTTTGCCGAGAAAATTGAAAAAGGCTTAAAAAACAGAAGAAAAGGGAAACCTACGCGTTTTGTTTTTGACAAGGATATGGATAAAGCACTTCTTGAAATGCTGATCCGGAAACTGAATTTAACAAAGAAAGACAGCATCATCCCCGGCGGAAAGATTCATAACTTCAAACATTTCATGGATTTTCCCGATGTATTTGAAAAATACGAGCGTCCGGTAGAAAGAACCTCTTTTACCCACCCTGATTTTGAGCACGGAGAAAGGGTAACGGATGTTATTTTAAAACATGACGTCCTTCTCACCTTCCCTTATCATAAATACAATCCGGTGATCGATCTTCTCCGGGAAGCGGCTATGGACCCTGACGTAAAATCGATCCAGATCACGGCTTACCGCCTGGCAAGCAGCTCGAAAATTATTAACGCCCTGATCTACGCCGCAAGAAACGGCAAGGAAGTAACGGTTATGCTGGAACTTCAGGCAAGATTTGATGAGGAGTCCAACCTGGAGTGGAAGGAAATGCTGGAACCGGAAGGAATTACTGTACTAATCGGGCTTCCCGGGAGAAAGGTCCATGCCAAATTATGCGTGATCAAGAAAAGGTCTCATAATAAAACCATCCAATACGGTTTTGTAAGCACCGGAAACTTCAACGAAAAAACGGCAAGAATCTACGGCGATCACTTATTGATGACGGCAGACCGTGGCATCATGGCTGACATCAATAAAGTATTCAACGTGCTGAAAAAGCCGAAGGATGATTATATGCCTGTCCTTAAAACGTGCAAAAACCTTTTGGTGTGCCCGCAGTTTATGCGCGAAAAAATCGTTCATCATATCGATAAGGAAATTGAAGAAGCCAAAGCCGGAAGACACGCCGAAATGATTATCAAAGCCAATTCCGTAAGCGACCGGTCTCTGATTGAAAAGCTGTACGAAGCGGCAAATGCCGGAGTAATCATCAGCATGATCGTACGAGGAATCTACTGCGTGGTAAACCAGAAAGATTTCAAAGAAAAAATAAAGGGCATCAGCATTGTCGACGAATATCTGGAACATGCCAGGGTAATGTATTTCTACAACAAAGGTTCCGAAGACCTGTACATTTCATCTGCAGACTGGATGACAAGAAACCTGGATTACAGAATTGAAGCGGCCGCGAAAATCACTGATAAAAATCTGAAGAAGGAATTGAAAGATATTCTCGACATCCAGATGAAAGATAACGTAAAAGCTCGTATTTTAGACAAAAAATTGAGTAACGAATACATCCACAACGATAAGGAAGAATGCCGTTCTCAGCTCGAGACCTATCGATATTTAAAAGCTAAAACGAACAAAAAATGAAGATTGCAGCCATAGATATAGGGAGTAATGCAGCCCGACTGTTAATCAATGAAGTGAAAATCAACAACAGAAAGCCGGAATTTATCAAGCTGAACCTGCTGAGGATTCCTTTACGGCTGGGGATGGATGTTTTCACACTCGGAAAAATCGGGGAAGAAAGGGAAAAGATGGTCATTGACTCTATGAAGATTTTCAGTGACCTGATGAAGATTTATAAAGTGGAACATTACAGGGCCTGTGCTACGAGCGCTATGCGGGATGCTGCCAATGGCCAGCAGATTATTAATGAAGTAAAAAAAACTTCGGGAATCGATATCGAAATCATCTCCGGAGATGAAGAAGCCGGATTGGTTTTTGAGAACCATATAGCAGAAGGGCTTGATAACGAATTTGCCTATCTTTATATTGATGTAGGCGGCGGTTCTACGGAGCTTACCTTTTATGAAAACGGAAAGATGATCTATGAAAAATCATTCAATATCGGGACCATCCGTCTGCTGAACAACCTGGTGACACCTGATAACTGGAAAGATATGAAAGAAGAAATCCGGAAAAACATCAACAGTAAAAAACCGATTGTGGCAATAGGTTCGGGCGGAAATATCAACAAGGTATTTTCCATGAGCAAAACCAAAGACGGCAAACCGATGTCTATTACCCATCTGAAGAAAGTCTATAAAGAATTCGACGATCTCTCGGTGGATGAAAGAATGACCAAATACAATCTTCGTGAAGACCGGGCTGACGTTCTGGTGCATGCGCTGAAAGTTTTCAACAATGTAATGTCCTGGTCGGAAATCAACAGGATTTTTGGTCCTAAGATATCTGTTGCAGACGGGCTGATCCATAATATTTACAGCAAGCTGCAGGATAAGAAGTAATTGTGAAGTATGAATTTCAAGCCGGCCCATTTATTCGGCCGGTTTTCTTTTGACGGAATTGGCACATGCGAATGGTGTTCTTAGTCCGGTTTATTCTTTGGAAATCGTCTATACTGCTCTCTCATACGATGTTGAGATCCCTGCCGGATAGACAGCCGGAGCTTAGATATTGGCTATTACTCAATGATCGTTCACCACCAACATTTACTACTTCCGAGAAATTTGTATAATTTTTGATACCACATAAAGTAAAACTGAATTTCAAACGTCAGTACTGTTAATAAGAATATGAAATGAACTCAATTAAAATAATTCTTACGGGATCAACGGGAATGGTGGGAGAAGGCATACTGATGGAATGCCTGGAGAATCCGAATATTTCCGAAATCCTGAGTGTCAGCCGCAAGCCTTCCGGGAAAAAGCACGCCAAGCTGAAAGAATACATCGTTTCCGACTTCATGAAGATCGGTCTTGATGATGAAAACTTTAAAGGGTATGATGCTGTTTTTTTCTGTGCAGGAATCAGCAGTATGGGCATGAGTGAGGAAGAATATACCAAAATCACCTATGATACCACCCTGCATTTCGCAAAAGCAGCGCGAAGCCAGAACCCGGATATGGTTTTCAATTATGTATCAGGAGTATATACGGATAAAACCGAGAGCGGAAAGATAATGTGGGCGAGAGTAAAAGGCAAAACGGAAAACGCACTCAGAAAGCTTGGATTTAAGGGAGCCTACAATTTCCGGCCCGGCTTTATGAAACCTGTTGAAGGCCAGGAAAATGTAAAATGGTTTTTTAAGCCATTTATTTGGATTTTTCCTGCGGTATTTCCTTCAAAATCATTAACTTTACGGGAAGTGGGTATTGCGATGATCAATGCAGTTCTGAAAGGATATCCTACATCAACATTAGAAATTAAGGACATTAAAAATTTAGCGATATGAAAGGAATGTTAAAAAGAATTTTTTTGGTTGCTTTTATTTTACTGGTCCTGACTGCCATTTCAGGATTTTTCTACATGCAGAAACATCCGCTGGAAGGAAATAATAAATTAACTGGAAAAAATTTACACTTTTCAGGTCAGGTTTCCAAATAAATAAGCTTTGACGGAATGAAAGACTATATCGTTATCCTCAGATAGCGATTTATATCCAGTTGGATTTAAAATTATTATGTAACCCGAATATTTATTTATTATCTTTTTATTAATCATTTATTAAAATTTGCTTAAAAGGTTTGCAAAACAGAAACTGCATTTTTGCATAAATCTAAATTAAGTAAAAAATGATTAACAATTACTTATTGAAAGGGTCTGTTGTAGCTGCGTTTTTCCTTCAAGGAGCGGTTTTCGGGCAGACTTCCCTTATCCATTACTGGAATTTTAATAACAATGCTTCTTCATCGGCCATTACCACGCCAACTTCCACTGCAACGGGCGGATCGCTGACTGCTGTGGCCAACGGAACCACGGATATCGATTTTGCAGGCGGAACCGGCCAGAATTTCAGCGTGCAGAATCTGAATTCGAGAAACGGAGATGCCGCCGGAACCCACTTAAGATATAACAACCCGATTAACGGCAGCCTGCAGTTCAATTTACCGACAACAGGATACAGCAATGTGGTCGTAAAATTTACAACCAGGAGATCCGGTTCGGGAGCAGGAACCCAGACCTGGAAATATTCCACGGACGGGACTACCTTTCTCACTTACCAGACCGTCTCTCCTCTTGATGCAGATCCGCAATTGGTGACCTTTGATTTTTCAGCCGTTACCGGCGTATCCAACAATCCGAATTTCAAATTAAAAGTTGAATTCGCAGTAGGCGGCGGTGGAACCGTAGGAAACAACCGCTTCGATAACTTTACGGTAGACGCGACCCCGGTTGCGGCAGCAGATACGACTCCACCAACCGTCACTTATCTTCCTTCAAACAACACAAATAATGCTTCAACGACTGTAAATCCTACGATTACGTTTAATGAAAACGTAAGATTGATAGATAATTCAGCCATCAACGATTCTAATGCACAAATGCTTGTGGATTTCCGTCTTGGAAATGCCTCGGGTTCCCAAGTTCCTTTTACAACTACTTTCGCCAATAATAAAATCACGGTCATCCCTACTTCCGGAATGGTTCCGAATCAGACTTATTACCTGGCTCTGAAACCGAATATGGTGGAAGATACCAGCGACAATGCAGTAACGGCAGCTACTTCTACCATCTTTACAACAGCAGGCACTTCTATTTCTTTGGATAAAAACTTTATCAAAGTCAATGAAAATGCAGGGACTTTAGCTCTCAAGATAAATGTGGCAAATCCATCGAACTCCACAGTAAACCTGGTGGTCAAACCGGCACCGTTCAGCACGGCAAACAGCAACGATTTTACGTTGGCCAATCAGACCATCACTCTTACGCCTTCTACAACCAGCTATACAGTAAACATCCCGATTATTGACGATACGCTGGAAGAACAGCAGTCCGAATATTTCGTTGTGAGCCTTGAAAGCCCTGTTGGGGCAACGGTTTCCGGTGACAGCTCTGCGACGGTTTATATTGTGGACAACGATAAGCCGGCACCGGTTCCTACCCAGCAGATCAGCCTGAATTACATCGGCAGTTTCGATCCTTCAGGAACCAACACCAGCTCTACGGAAATTGTCGTACATGATCCTGCCACACAAAGGCTGTTTACCATCAGCTCAATTACGGATGTTTTTGACATCATCAATTTCAGCAATCCGGCAACCCCTACGGTTGTAAACACCATCAACATGGCTCCTTACGGCGGAATCACCAGCATTGCCGTGAAAAACGGAATTATTGCTGCTGCTTCTCCGAATACCGACCCTCAGCAAAACGGATCGGTGGTTTTCTTTGATATCAACGGAAACTTCCTGAAGCAGGTAACGGTAGGGGCACTTCCGGATATGATCACCTTTTCACCGGACGGAACAAAGGTAATGACGGCAAACGAAGGGGAACCGAATGATGCCTACACCGTAGATCCTGAAGGAACCATCAGCCTCATCGATATTTCAGGAGGCATTGCCAACCTTACCCAGAGCAATGTAACTACGCTTAACTTCAACGCTTTTGATTCGCAGGCAGCTGCGCTGGCAGCAACAGGTTTAAGAAAAGTAAGAACCAACAACACCCTTTCCCAGGATCTGGAGCCGGAATACATCACCATCAGCGCAGACAGCCAGAAAGCCTGGGTTACCTTGCAGGAAAACAATGCGGTTGCCGAAGTCAATTTGGCTTCAAAAACCATTACCGGGATCTGGGGCCTGGGCAAAAAAGACATGAGCATTCCCGGAAACGGTTTTGACGCTTCGGATAACAACGGGGAAATCTTAATTGCCAACTGGCCGGTAAAAGCGTATTATACTCCGGACGCAGTACAGAATTACAAAGTCGGGAACACCAATTATATCGTAACGGCGAACGAAGGCGATGAAAAAGACCTTTCCGGATTCAGTGAAAGAACCACGGTCGGTGCAAATGCTTATACCCTGGATCCTGCAGTGTTCCCTCAGGCCTCAATTTTAAAAGCATCCTACAACCTGGGAAGATTCAGGGTTTCAAATGCTACCGGAAATACGGACGGAGATGCAGATTTTGAAGAAATGGCAGCGTTGGGAGCCCGTTCGTTTTCTATTTTCAATGCCGATACCCAACAGATCGTTTATGACAGCGGAGACCGTTTTGAGCGTTATATTGCCGCCAATCATCCGCTGATTTTCAATGCCGACAATGAATCGAATACCGTAAAAAGCAGAAGCCGTGCAAAAGGTCCGGAACCGGAAGGCATCGCTTTAGGAAACATCAACGGGCAGACCTATGCTTTCATTACCCTTGAAAGAACCGGCGGCGTAATGGTATACAATATTACCGATCCGAACAATCCTACGTTTACGGATTATAAGCATTCACGCATGACTTCAGCTTACGGCGGTGATAACGGACCTGAAGGCATTACTTATATCGCTCCGGGAAATACAACCACCGGAAAAGGATATGTCATCGTAGCCAATGAAATCAGCGGAACCCTATCGATGTATGAAGTGACGGGTGCTGCAACGCTGGCCACCGGCGAAGCGAAAGCTGAAAAAGCAACGTTCAATATTTTCCCGAACCCGGTTGCTAAAGGAAATACGTTGTATTTTAACCGATCACAGGATTACGAATTGTACGATATGTCCGGAAAATTGATGAACAAAGAGAAAAATGCCTTAACCATCGATACTTCGAAACTTTCTACCGGTATTTACCTGATAAAAACGTCAGAAGGTCATGTGAAAAGAGTGATTGTAAAATAGAATGTATTATTTAGTTGACTGAAAAGTCCCGGTTGTTCCGGGACTTTTTTATTGGCTGAAATTTGATTAGTTTTGCCTTTTGTAAAACCATGGAACAGCAACTAGCGGAAATTATCCACCAGATTTACCGTAAAGAAAAACGGAATCTTTTTACTTTTTTAACCGGTGCCGGAATTTCATCGGACAGCGG
This sequence comes from Weeksellaceae bacterium, assembly GCA_022701545.1. GTDB lineage: Bacteria > Bacteroidota > Bacteroidia > Flavobacteriales > Weeksellaceae > Chryseobacterium. Next base: position 8,995 of record JAKOOG010000071.1, read on the forward strand.
CATTCCGACCTATCGCGGAACCGACGGCATCTGGGTAAAAGGAACCCGGTTTCATAAACCTGAAGAGTTCGGAACCTTGCGGTACTTCAGACAGCATCCTGAAGAAGTCTGGCAGTATTCTTTATTCAGAAAGAAAATGTTTGAAACGGCCATGCCTAACCAAAGCCATATTGAACTGTCGGAAATCGAAAGCATGCTGAAAGACCGTTTTCACCTCATCACCCAGAATATCGATAACCTTCACCGCCGTGCCGGCAATACGAGGCTGTATGAAATTCACGGGAATAACAGGGAAATTAAATGCTCTGACGGCTGTAAAGGGATTTTCTGCCTCCCGGAAGAAATCAAAGGAAAAAATATTGATGAAGATCTTACCCAAAATGAGATTGAGCTCCTTACCTGCCCGGACTGCGGATCCTGGATGCGGCCGAATATCCTGTGGTTCGATGAATATTATGATGAAAAAACGAATAAGAAGTTCAGCGCTTTAAAAGTTGCTAAAAACAGCGGTGTCCTCTTTATTGCCGGAACTTCCGGAGCAACGAGTCTACCGCTTGCCATTGCTGAAACCGCTCTGAAATACGGAGCTTATGTAGTGGACATCAATACCGAGGATAACCATTTCACAGAACTGATCAAATACAAAAAGAATAAACTGATCATCCGTGAGAAGTCTACAGAGGTGCTGGCAGTGATTAAAGAGATTATTAAAGATTTAAACAGATAAAAAATGTTTGCCTTTTCATTAGACACTGAAAAAGAAAACGATATCATAACTTATATTGATGATGTAAAAAATCTTGAAAGCAACAAAACCAATCTTGGCTATCGTGAAGTACGATTAATAAATGTTCATCGGAAAGAAATATTAACAGACGAACTTGAAAAAGCAACAAAGGTTTATAACAATCAGGGATTTATCCACATGCTGGACAAAAACAAGGTAATTGTAACTTCAACTTTTATCAGCAATATCAGAATTATTAAATCAGAAAAAAGCAATTTAACACTAAGCGGATATGTTTGGTTTAAGCCTAAAGGTTTTCATAAAGCCTGGAGAATGTTTATCAATAACGAAATTACCGAAAAAAATACTTGGAAAAAACTCAATAATGACGAATTACAAGGCTGGCTTGTTTTTGCAGGATGTATCAGAAAACCTCAGCCGGACAGAGAAAATCTCGTTATAAACATTGACGGTAATCATTTCCACAACCTAGACGGATTTTACTGCACACTTGGTGAAGAATTGAATGGAATCGGTGGATATTTCGGCAGGCAGATAGATGCTTTATATGATTGTTTAACGAGAGATTTCGGAGTGAAATCAATCTCAGAAATTACATGGCATCATCATCAGCGCAGTAAAAAGCTTTTAAGAAAAGATTTTCACAGGATTACGGAACTATTTAAAGAATTTGGCATCCCTGTCATTTTAAAATAAAAGACCCGATAAAATTTACCGGGTTATTTTTAATGCATATCATCGTAAATCCTCACTAAATCCACTACATTCTTTACCTGAAGTTTCTCAAAGATTTTCTTCTTGTATGTACTGATGGTTGACATTTTCAGATTTAAGCTGTTCGAAATTTCAATATTCCCGTTTCCTTCAGCAAGCAGTTTAAAAATCTGGAATTCCCTTTTGGAAAGCCTTTCGACGGAATGGCTGTCCGCAGACTGTGTCACCAGCTTTTTCATCATGTCTATGGTATAATAATATCCTTCTTCGAAAACCGAAGTGATTGCCGTAAGAATCTCAGCTTCCGATGCTCCTTTGTTGAGGTAGCCCGCAGCACCTTCTTCGATATACTGTATGCCCACGTTTTCATCATACGTTGAAAAGATCAGGATTTTAAGCTGCTTCTGTTTCTTTTTCAGCTCTTTGATCATTGCTTTGAAAATACTTTGCGGTATATCAATATCTATGATAAGCAGGTCATACGCTTTTTTAGAAACTTTTTCCTTTGTTTCGGTATAGGTTTCCGCAAAATCAATTTCACAGGAATACTGAAGCTTGGTATCAAGCACAAGAGCAGTACCTGTTCTAACAACATAATGACCGTCAGCAATGAGTATATTTTTCATAGTCTAGTTTTTTGATAAGATATTCAGTAAAAATGACATCCCGCTATGTAGAAAGTCTTTTTTGAATGTATTTACAGTTTCATAACAATTAGCAAACCAAATACCATGTTTTACAACAATTTTATCTGTTTAGAAGGATGTGCAGCATTTTTTGTACGGCGTGCCAACCCCGAATTTTCAGAATATCCTAATTTTTTATCTTCAGGAAACCGGCCGGAAAAAGTAAACATCAAAAATGAAATAAAAAAGTGTATTATAAAAACTCCTTCGTATAAAGCAGTGTAAATAATTTCAACAAAAATAATACATAAAACAGTGATCTGTACTTAGAATTATTACTATAAAAATTTCATAATTTTTTTTAACTTTTGTTAAAAAAAATCGGGAAAAAGATAAATAATCTACCGTTGAAAAATACGGCAGTTAAAATTTATCATTATTGATTAAACCACAAATGATCAAGGTAAAGGTCTATGAAAATTTCAGGCTGGTGCAGGTAGCTCAATCAGCTTTGCAAGCAGCAATACTGCTTTTTTACTTCTCAACTCATTTTGCTGACGGAAGAATTCAAGCACTGTTTTTAAAAGCAGAAGCTGAAATGCGGTTCCTCCAGTTTCCGGCTATCGTGAAAGTTGAACATTACTGTTTAAAACAAAAAAGACAGACCAAAAAGATCTGTCTTAAAAAATATATTTTTCAGAATTTTATTCTACGCTTACCACTCTTTCGATTTCCGGAGCATGCTGCTTGATGGTATTTTCCACCCCCAGCTTCAGGGTCGAAAAATTCAGGGAGCACCCCGAACAGTTTCCTAAAAGCTTTACATACACCAGGTTATCCTTTACATCGATAAGCTCGATATCTCCTCCGTCTTTGTTGAGGAAAGGCCTGATGCTTTCCAGGGCTTCCATTACTCTTGTTACGGTATCTTCGTGTGCTATATTTGTTTCCATATTTTTCAGTTCAATTGGTTTTCAGAGGTAGGGACGTCTTATTTTGCTTTGGGTGAGCATCCTGCCATTGTTGTAATCTTTACGGCTTCCGTAGGAGGAAGGTGTTTATTTCTTTCTACCAGGCTTTCTACCATCTTACGGGCAGTTTCGGTATAGATCTCTGCAATTTTAGAATGTTCCTGTAAAGCAGCCGGTCTTCCCACATCACCTGCCTCACGGATGCTCTGGATCAACGGGATTTCGCCCAATACCGGGATTCCGAGATCGTCTGCCAGATATTGTGCCCCCTGTTGTCCAAAGATATAATATTTATGATCCGGCAGTTCTTCCGGTGTGAAATACGCCATATTTTCGATCAGGCCCAGCACCGGAATGTTGATGCTTTCCATCTGGAACATCGCAATCCCTTTTCTTACATCTGCCAGTGCTACATGCTGAGGGGTGCTGACAATCACCGCTCCCGTTACCGGAACTTCCTGAATAATGGATAAGTGAATATCTCCCGTTCCCGGAGGAAGGTCGATCAGTAAAAAGTCAAGCTCACCCCACGCCGCATCACGGATCATCTGGTTCAGTGCTTTTGAAGCCATCGGCCCTCTCCATACTACGGCCTGGTTGGCTCCCGAGAAATAGCCGATTGAAAGCATTTTCACGCCGTAATTTTCAACAGGCTTCATCAGGCTTTTTCCGTTTACCTCTACAGAGATCGGCTTCTCACCTTCCGTATCGAACATGGTAGGAACGGATGGTCCGTAGATATCGGCATCCAGTAATCCTACCTTAAAGCCCATTTTTGCCAAAGTCACCGCCATGTTGGCAGCAACGGTAGATTTACCGACTCCTCCTTTTCCGGAAGCAATGGCGATGATATTCTGAATCCCGGGAATCTGCTTCCCTTTGATCTGACTCTGCTGAATTTCGCTCGGTTCCGGAGAGACGATCTTTAATTTAAGATTCACCTCTTCTCCAAACTCGCTGGCAAATGCCTGTTTCATGGCTGCCTCCAGTTTTTTCTTTTCGTGCATGGCCGGAGAATGTGCCGTCATGTCTATATATACATCAGCGCCCATGATCTGCAGGTTGTTCACCAAATCATCAACTTCTATTTCCTTAAGGAAATCCTGAACCTTTTCTTTCGTCAACATAAACTAAATAAATTGTTTACAAATTTACGTAATTTTTAACTATTTAGAATAAGTAAAAGGACTGATAGATATTTTCTTTTGGGAAAACGAATTTTATAGTACTTTAGGGGAATTTTAATTTCTATTTATGAAAAGAATATTCATCGTTCTTCTTGGGATTATTGCCCATAGTCTGTTTTCGCAGAATTATTCGCAATATGTGAACCCGTTTATCGGGACCGGCGGCCATGGGCATACCTTTCCGGGAGCCATTGTCCCTTTCGGGATGGTACAGCTTTCTCCGGACACGAGAATCGACGGAAGCTGGGACGGCTGCAGCGGCTACCACTATTCCGATTCCGTGATCTACGGATTTTCGCATACCCACCTCAACGGAACGGGTGTTTCGGATTACGGCGATATCATGCTGATGCCGACCATGGGAAAGCCGGGACTGACTCCCAAAGAATATTCATCCCCATTTTCACATAAAAACGAAAAAGCTTCCGCAGGATTCTATTCGGTAAAACTGGATAAGCACAACATCGATGTGCGCTTAACCACAACCAAAAGAGTCGGCTACCACGAATACACGTTCAACAATGC
>JAKOOG010000076.1 GCA_022701545.1 Weeksellaceae bacterium
ATCCCGGCGAAACCGAAGAGATTTTCCAGGAGCTGAAAGACTGGGTAAGGACACAAAAGTTCGACAGGCTGGGCTGCTTTACGTATTCTCATGAAGAAAATACCGGTGCCTATGTCCTGGAAGATAACATTCCGCAGGAAGTAAAAGAATCCAGGGTAGAGGAAATCATGGAAATCCAGTCTCAGGTTTCATGGGAGAAAAACCAGGAAAAAATCGGACAGATCTATAAATGCATATTCGACAGGAAAGAAGGAAACTATTTCGTCGGAAGAACGGAATACGATTCTCCGGATGTGGACAATACCGTTCTGGTTTCTGCTGAAAACACCTATATCTCCATCGGAGAATTTGCCCATGTGAAAATTACTTCTGCTGAGGAATTTGATCTGTATGGGGAATTGGTTTAAACCTTTTAATCTGATCTTAATTGGCAGATGAGCATCAATACAATAATAAGAAACCGGCGAAATTTTTCACCGGTTTTTATTTTATAGTCCGAAAGCCTGCGTAGAATCTCTGTATGGACGGCTATCCCGCGTTTTAGGCGAAATGAGAAAAAGGATTTAAGCTTTGTGAAAATATTTAACATATTGATTATCAAACCAAATCAAGTGTTAAAGTTATGTTAATTTCAGTAATTTAGTTAAATTTATTAACTTTTTATATATTTTTTTAACATATTTTAACAATAGGGTCTAAAGTTACTGATATAAGGGAGTTATATATGAAATTAAGATAAATTTTAGTTTTTGTTAACATCTGTTAACAATTAAAATAGGCTCGTTAAAAGAATCCTTATAGATTTGCCCCTGTCAAAACCAATAAAAGTTTCAACATGATGAAAAGATTCATTCTCGTAATCATAATGATGATTTCAACCTTTGGTATTTATTCGTTCAAAATGAATGCCATAGATGCGAAAAAAACAAGTTATGCATCGTACTACCACGATAAGTTTAACGGTAGAAAAACGGCCAGCGGAGAGATCTTTGATAATGCAAAGTTCACTGCGGCAAACAGAACGCTTCCTTTCGGAACAAGTATTAAGGTTACTAACCTGAACAATGGTAAAGAGGTAATAGTGAAAGTAAATGACAGAGGGCCTTACCATTCTACAAGAGCTTTGGATATGTCTAAAGCAGCGTTCGATGAAATCGGGGATACCGGAAACGGTACCATTCCGGTGGAATATGAAATTGTCGATTAAATGTTATGATTTAAATTAAAAGAGGCGGTCTCAATTTTGAGACCGCCTCTTTTTTTGCTTATTTAAAGGCTCAGTTCCACCAGCGCAGGGCAATGATCCGAATGTACGGCTTCCTTCAGGATTACGGCCCTTGTAAGCTTATCTTTCAAGCTGTAAGACGCAAAATTATAGTCAAGCCTCCAGCCTTTGTTTTTTCCTCTTGCACCTTGCCTGTAGCTCCACCAGGTATAATGATCGGGCTCACCGTTAAAAAACCGGAAACTGTCGATCAGTTCACACTCATTAATGAAATCGGTCATCCATTCCCTTTCCATCGGTAAAAACCCCGAAACATTTTTCAGGCGAACCGGATCATGGATGTCGATGGCTTCATGACAGATATTAAAATCTCCTGAGATAATGAGATTCGGGATTTCCTTCTTCAGGTTTTTAATATAATCTAAAAAATCCCGGCAGAACTGCATTTTGAAGTCAAGCCTTTCGATATTGGAAGCGGAAGGTACATATACCGAAATGGCAGAAAATCCGTCAAAGTCTGCACGGATGATTCTCCCTTCGCTGTCATAGCTTTCAATACCGCAGCCATATTCTACATGGTTGGGTTTGATTTTTGAGGCAATTCCGACGCCGCTGTAGCCTTTTTTTACGGCCGAATGCCAGTAACTGTGATAGCCCAGCTTTTCCAGGCTTTCAATATCGATCTGGTCGTTTCCGGCTTTGCTTTCCTGAATGCAGATGATATCGGGATCAGCTGTTTTCAGCCAGCCTAAAAAATCTTTGGTAAAAGCTGCCCGGATTCCGTTTACGTTATAAGTGATTAATTTCATGCCTCAAAAATATTAATAAAAAAGGAGCGGGAAAAATCAAAGATTTTTCCCGCTCCTTTTTTATAATTTCAGAAAAACTACTTAGGTTCCAGAACACTGATCGGAATGATACATTCTTCCAGTGAAATTCCTCCGTGCTGATAGGTTTCCTTATAGTAATTCACAAAGTGATTGTAATTCTTAGGATATGCCAGGAAAATATTGTTTTTCGCAAAAATATATTTCGAGCTTAAATTTCCTTTCGGTAAAAACAGTTTCTCTGGATTCGTGATCGCCCAAACGTCGCTGTCGTCATAGGTTAAACTCTTTCCGGTTTTATAACGGATATTGGTGGATGTTTCCCGGTCGCCGACCACTTTGCTCGGCTTTTTCACATAAACGGTTCCGTGATCGGTTGTGATGACCAGTTTAAAGCCGCTTTCAGCTGCCAGTTTGATAATTTTAAGCAGCGATGAATTCTCAAACCAGTTCAGCGTTAAAGACCGGAATGTTTTATCGTCACGGATCAATTGGTCTACAATGTGATTGTCTGTTTTAGCGTGGGACAGAATATCAATGAAATTGTAAACGATTACCAACAGGTCATTGTTTTTGTGCTGATTAAAATCGTCATAAATTTTTCGTTCAAAATCCGCATTCAGGACTTTAAGGTATTTCATTGATTTTGAACCTAAGCCGATTCTTTTCATCTGGTCTTCAAGGAAGTCCCGCTCAAATTCATTTTTATTCCCTTCTTCATTATCATTAAACCATTTTTCCGGGAAACGTTTTTCAATCTCAGAAGGCATTAAACCAGCAAAGAAGGAGTTTCTCGCATACTGCGTCGCGGTTGGAAGAATGCTGTAGTAATAATCTTCGGAGACCTTGTTGTAGTATTTTGTAAATAAAGGCTCCACGACTTTCCATTGGTCATAACGGAGGTTGTCAACCATCAGCAGCAGCACCTTATCTTTCTCTACTTCCGGTTTTACTTTTTCTTTAAAAAGCGTATGGCTCATCATCGGTTTGTCCGAATCATGCAGCCAGTCTTCATAATTTTTCTCAATAAATTTCGCAAACTGGATATTCGCTTCTTCCTTCTGCGATTGCAGGAGGTCTGCAAATTCATTGTCCGTCACTTTATCGAACTTAATTTCCCAGTTAAGGATTTTTTTATAATATTCCGCCCATTCCTGATACGTTCTCAGGTAAGAGAGCTCCATCGAAAGGTTTCTGAATTCCTGCTGGTACTGAAGAATTGTTTTCTGTTCTACCAGATTATCCTCCTGAAGGTTTTTCTTTAACGATAATAAAATCTGGTTCGGATTCACAGGCTTTAAGATGTAATCGGCAATCTGTGAGCCGATGGCCTCTTCCATAATGTGTTCCTCTTCACTTTTCGTCACCATCACGATTTTCAGGGAATTATCTTTATCCTTGATCATCGGTATGGCTTCAAGCCCGGAAATTCCCGGCATATTTTCATCGATCAGGACCAATGCAAATTTTTCCGAGTCCATAAGTTCAAGGGCTTCGTTTACATTGTTTAAAGGGGTTACCTGGTATCCTTTTTTTTCAAGAAAAACGATGTGAGGTTTAAGTAAATCTATTTCATCATCTATCCATAATATCTTTTCCGACATAATTAATTTTTTACACGGTTATTGTATCAAATTGCTGACCATTTATTGGTAAAATCTCCCAAAATGCGCAGACGTAAAGTTAAATATAAGTTAATGAAAAACCCCAATATTTCTGCGAATTTTAAAGCAATGAGGTAAAGAAAAAATTTGGATGGGAATCACAACAGCCGTTTCCCGTAAAAGCCGTTTCTAAACCGAATAATTTAACAGGAGTGAGGTTGATCTTTCTTTGTTATCATCAGGCTAAGCAGTTCATGTTAAATTTGAACCTGAACAGGATCTTAAAAGATTACTACCTCTTGAAAAACGAATCTGTTTTAATGAAATTTAATCGGAACTAAAATTTAAAATCCCTAAATTTGTTATAAATACGGACGTTTCCCAATGCAGAATAAGCTAAAAATCATTAATGATCCCGTTCACGGATTTATCAAAATTCCCCACGAAATTTTATTCGACATCATCGAGCACCCTTATTTTCAGAGATTGAGGAGAATAGGGCAGACCGGTCTGTTGAATCTGATTTTTCCCGGGGCAACGCATACCCGCTTTCATCATGCCCTGGGTGCAATGCACCTGATGTTTACTGCTTTGGAAACACTGAAACAGAAAGGGATCAGTATCTCGCCGGAAGAAGAGAAAGGCGCCATGCTGGCCATTCTGATGCACGACATCGGCCACGGTCCGTTTTCCCATGCGCTGGAATGCATGCTGATGGACGACTGGCACCACGAAAAACTTTCGCTGCTGCTGATGAACCGCCTGAATGATGAATTCAAAGGCGAACTTTCCTGTGCCATTGAAATGTTTCAGGGGAAATACCACCGCAAATTTTTCAATCAGCTGATTTCTTCCCAGCTGGATGTCGACCGGCTGGATTACCTGAAACGGGACAGCTTCTTTACCGGAGTTTCCGAAGGCAACATTAATACCCAGCGTATTATCTCGATGATGAATGTCTGCGATGACGGCGAGCTGGTGATTGACGCCAAAGGAATTTATTCCATTGAAAATTTCCTGACGGCCAGGATGTTCATGTATTGGCAGGTCTATTACCATAAAACCTCTGCTCTGGCAGAATTTATCCTGGTAAAGATCCTGGAAAGAGCCAAATATCTGGTTTCTCAGGGCATTGATCTGCCGGCTACTGAAAACCTGAAGTATTTTCTCTACCGTGAAAAAAGTGCTGCTACGGATGAAGATGTGGAACGGTTTACCCAGCTGGACGATAATGACATCATCCAGGCCATGAAGAACTGGCAGAACGCCGATGATATGATCTTATCCTACTGGTGTAGCTGTGTCATCCAGAGAAATCTCCCGAAAACCATTATCTCATCCCACACTTTCGGTCAGGAATTTATTGAGGAAAAAATAAAAAAGGTGAATGAATTTTTCGGAATCGATAACGGAAACGAGCTGGTGTATGAAATCGAAAGAAAACTCCTTTCTTATGATACTGAAAAACAGCCCATTTACCTCCTTCAGAAGAATGGCAAAAAGATAAGGCTTGACGAGTCTGAAGACCAGTTGCTGTCGGGTCTGATGATCAATAAAACACAACGCTATATCCTTACTTTCCCCAGGGACATTGCAGGGCTCATTTCTTAAAGAATAATAAAATTCAAAATCCGAAAATTAAAAAATGTTTGTGAATTATAGAATTTCTTATCTTTGCAGAATATGGAATTTACAGCTTCGCAAATTGCAAGTTTTATCGACGGAAAAATAATAGGTGACGAACATGCACTTATTAATGGAGTTTCACCCATAGAAGGCGGAGAAACGGGGCATCTTTCTTTTATAGCACAAGATCGTTTTACCCATTATCTCGAAACTTCAAAATGTTCCGTTATCATCGTTTCGGAAAATCTTTTGTCTAAAGATGCTTATGCTCCTACCGTTATTGCTGTAAAGGATGCCTATCTTTCATTTCAGATTCTTATGAACTTGTATCAGGAGATGCAGGGCCGGAAGAGCGGTATTGAAGACGGAGCTTCCATTCATGAAACGGCAGTAATCGGGGAAAACGTCTATATCGGAACTTTTACCTACATTTCCGAAAAAGCCAGGATCGGTGAAGGCACACAGATTTATCCGCAGGTGTACATCGGTAAAGGCGTAAAGGTCGGTAAAAACTGTAAAATCGACAGCGGGGCAAGAATTTACGACTACTGTATAATCGGCGATAACTGCGTCGTACATTCCAATACCGTAATCGGTGGCGACGGATTCGGTTTTCAGCCGACCCCGGAAGGGTTCAAAAAAATTCCGCAGTTGGGAAATGTTATTATCGAAGATGACGTGGAGATCGGCTCAAACTGCAGCATCGACCGCGCGACCATCGGTTCTACCATAATCGGTAAAGGAACCAAGATCGATAACCTTATCCAGATTGCCCACAATGTAAAAATCGGAAAAAACAACGTCATTGCCGCACAGGCGGGAATTGCAGGCTCTACTACTATTGGCGACTGGAACCAGATCGGAGGGCAGGTAGGTATCGTAGGACATATCAAAATAGGGAGCCAGGTAAAAATCCAGGCACAGAGTGGTGTGAATACCCATGTGAACGATAAGGAAACCGTGTACGGATCACCTGCTATCAGCTATAACGATTACCTCAGAAGCTACGTCCATTTCAGAAATCTTCCTGAAATCGTAAAAAAAATAAACAATCTTGAGAATAACTCAAAAGATAAAACTAATGAGTGATATGCAAAAAACACTTCAGCAGGAAGTGACTCTTTCCGGAATCGGACTTCATACAGGTAAAGAAGTAAAACTAACCATGAAACCTGCCAAGGAAAACACAGGTTTTGTTTTTGTAAGAACCGATCTTGAAGGGCATCCCCAGGTCGAAGCAGATGTAAACTATGTTGTAGCGACCGAAAGAGGGACAACACTGGAAAAATTAGGCGTTAAAATCAATACCTGTGAGCACCTTCTGGCTGCTTTGGTAGGATGTGATGTGGATAACGCTATTCTGGAGATGGATGCTTCCGAGCCTCCGATTTTAGACGGATCTTCAAAATTCTTTGTAGAAGCCATAGAAAGTGTAGGAATCGTTGAGCAAACTACAGCCCGGGAATACCTTGTGGTGAAAGAAGTGCTTACTTACAGCGATCCGGCAACAGGATCTGAGATTACCATCATTCCTTCCGATACTTACGAAGTGACCACCATGGTAGATTTTGGGACCAAGGTATTAGGAACTCAGAATGCCACACTTAAAAATATTTCAGAATTCAAGGACGAAATTTCATCAGCAAGAACATTCAGCTTTCTGCATGAACTGGAAATGCTGTTGGATCACGGATTGATCAAAGGGGGAGATATCTCCAATGCGATCGTCTATGTAGACAAAGATCTGACGCCCGAAACGACGGAAAAGCTGAAAAAAGCTTTCGGTAAAGATAATGTTTCCATAAGACCGAACGGAATCCTTGACAACCTGAACTTAAATTATCCTAACGAGGCGGCAAGACACAAATTACTCGATGTAATCGGTGACCTGGCTTTGGCAGGGGTAAAAATAAAAGGCAAAGTAATTGCCAATAAGCCGGGACATTATGTGAATACCCAGTTTGCCAAAAGACTCAACCGTCAATGGAAGCTGCAGAAAAAAAAGAACGTTCCGGATTTCGATTTAACCAAAGAACCGGTATTTGATATCAACGGGATCATGAAGCTGATGCCGCACCGGCCTCCGTTTTTATTGATTGATAAAATCCTGGAGCTTTCGGATTCCCATGTAGTGGGACTGAAGAATGTAACGATGAACGAACCGTTCTTTGTCGGGCATTTCCCGAAAGAACCGGTAATGCCGGGAGTACTGCAGGTGGAAGCTTTGGCACAGACCGGAGGGATCTTGGTATTGGCAAGCGTTCCGGATCCTGAAAATTATTCTACTTATTTCATCAAAATCGATAAAGTGAAATTCAAGAGAAAAGTAATTCCGGGAGATACGCTGATCTTTAAAATCGAATTGATAGAGCCTATCAGAAGAGGAATTGTTCATATGCAGGGATACGGTTACGTGGGAGATGCGGTAGCGGTAGAAGCAGAACTAATGGCCCAAGTTGCAAAAAATAAAGTTGATTAAATGATTCATCAGTTAGCAGCCGTAGACAAGCGTGCGAAAATCAGCAAAAATGTAATTGTAGAACCATTCACTACCATTGCAGGGGATGTAGAAATCGGGGAAGGAACCTGGATTGGTCCTAACGTTACCATCATGGACGGAGCCCGAATCGGTAAAAACTGCAGGATTTTTCCGGGAACGGTAATTTCTGCAATCCCTCAGGACCTGAAATTTGACGGTGAAGATACCCAGGTGATCATCGGTGATGAAACCACCATCCGGGAATGTGTAACGGTAAACCGGGGAACAAAAGCCCTGGGCTTTACCAAAATCGGTAAAAACTGCCTGATCATGGCCACATCCCATATCGCCCACGACTGTGTAATCGGAGATCATGTGATCATTGTAAACGGCTGTGGTATCGCGGGACATGTTGAAATCGGCGACTATACCGTAATGGGAGGTTTGTCTGCCGTTCACCAGTTCGGAAAAATCGGGAAGCATGTGATGATTTCCGGAGGAACATTGGTGAGAAAAGATATTCCGCCTTACGTGAAAGTAGCGAGGGAGCCGATGTCTTACGCAGGAATCAATTCGGTAGGATTAAGAAGAAGAGGATTTACAAACGAGAAAATCTTTGAAATCCAGAAAATATACCGGTCGATTTTTCAGCTGAAAATGAACGTTTCCCAGGCATTGCTTTACATCGAAAAAGAAATGCTGCCAACGGCTGAAAGAGATGAAATCCTTCAGTTTATCCAGAATTCACCGAGAGGTATCGTGAAAGGATACGGAACGGGGAAGGAAAGGGAATAATCATGCAATACCATCGGATGAGAATAACAGCCTTACTCATAATAATCTCTGCCCCGTCAATTCTGTCTGCCCAGCAAACCGAAGGATTAAAAACGGAGAAAACGGCTAAAGCTTCCATTCTGGAAAGAAAAATTCCTGAAAAATCCGGTGACAGCATCGCTAAAAATAATTTAACCAATATTCTGAAGCAGAATACAACCGGCAGTTCGGTTTTTGGTACTGCCAATCCTTATCATTCCGAGATCCAGACGAATGTTAATCAATTAAATAATAATGTGAATACATTCAATAACAATGTTTTCAACAGAATGCAGAGTCAGGGTGAGGGAATACGTTTGAATAAAAGAAAATAATTATATACAATACTAATGGCAACAAGTAACGATATCAGAAAGGGTTTGTGCATCGAGTACAGCAATGATATTTATAAAGTAATCGAGTTCCTTCACGTAAAACCGGGTAAAGGGCCGGCTTTCGTAAGAACAAAACTGAAGTCCGTAACCAACGGGAAAGTGATCGACAATACCTTCTCTGCAGGTCATAAGATCGATGAGGTAAAAGTGATCACCAGAAAGTACCAGTATCTTTATGATGATGAGAACGGGTTCCACTTCATGAACAACGACGATTTCTCCCAGCTTTACCTTAATAAAGAAATGATTGAAAACGCCAACCTGATGAAAGCAGGAGAAGAAGTAACCATCATTCTGAAAGAAGCTGATGAAACGCCTCTTTCTGCAGAATTGCCGCAGTCGGTTTATCTGGAAGTGGTGGAAGCAGATCCGGGAGTAAAAGGAAATACGGCAACCAACGCCCTGAAAAACTCGATCGTGGAAACAGGTGCAAGAGTAATGGTTCCTCTGTTCATCGAGCCGGGAGACAAAATTAAAGTGAGCACTGAAGACGGTTCTTATCTTGAAAGAGTAAAATAATTTTAAATAAAATTTACATCAATTCGGTTTGCCTCTGCATTCCGAATTTTGTTTTATAAGAAAATCAATTGTTATGAGGTTCCATTCTCCACAAAAACTGAATACCATCGCCGGACTGATCGGGGCAAAGTTTGTAGGGCCCGAAGATTTCGAAGTACTGGGCACCAATGAAATCCATCGGGTGAAGCCCGGTGATATCGTTTTCGTGAACCATCCGAAATATTACGATAAAGCACTGAATTCTGCCGCAACCATTATTCTGATCGATAAAGAAGTGGATTGCCCGGAAGGCAAGGCACTGCTGGTTTCGGATGATCCTTTCAGAGATTTTAATAAAATCAATACACACTTCACGAGGATTTATAACTTCACCGAAGAGCTTCATGAGGTGGAGATCGGTGAAGGGACTCATGTTCACCATTCCGCAGTCATCGGCAACAATGTAAAAATCGGAAAAAACACCCTGATTTTCCCGAATGTGGTAATTGGTGACAGAACGGTAATCGGTGATAATGTCGTGATCCAGGCCAACACGGTACTGGGTGGTGATGCTTTCTACTACCGGAAGCTCAACGGCAATTTCGACCGTCTGATCTCGGTAGGGAATGTGGTGATTGAAAATCATGTTGAAATTGGAAACGGATGTACCATCGACAGGGGCGTTACCGATTCTACAATAATCGGGGAAGGTTCCGTGCTGGATAATCAGATCCAGATCGGCCATGATACGGTGATCGGCAAAAAATGCCTTATTGCTTCTCAGGTAGGGGTGGCAGGCTGCTGTATCATCGGTGACGAAGTGACGCTCTGGGGGCAGGTCGGCATCGCTTCCGGAAACACCATTGAAAGCGGATCTGTTCTGCTGGGAAAAACCGGAGTCAACCGCGATCTCAAAAAAGGGACCTACATCGGGATGTTCGCAGAAGATTTCAAAACCTATCTGAAAAAAGAGGTGAAGCTGAGAAATCTCAAATAAACAAATTGTTTAGATTTATCTTTAATCAAAGAAATTTAATTAAATTTGTCTGCATTTAAAAAGTAATAAATAAATTAAATAAATAATAAAATGTCAATTTTAGTAAACAAAGATTCTAAAGTAATTGTACAAGGATTTACAGGAAACGAAGGTACTTTCCACGCGGGTCAGATGATCGAATACGGA
>JAKOOG010000083.1 GCA_022701545.1 Weeksellaceae bacterium
CACAATCTCATCCGCATCCACAATCTGGTTTTGCACGGCATAGATCACCAGGCCGGCCATATTTTTCACACCGGTTTTCAGCATCAGGTTGGTCTTATGGGTTTCCACGGTTTTTGGCGAGATATACAGGGCATCTGCGATTTCTTTCGTGCTGAGCTGTTGGCAGACCAGCCGGAGAACTTCCGTTTCCCGTTCCGTAAGTCCGTCTTTGGAGACCGGGGAAAATTCGGGAAGTTTATTGGAAAGCTGGCTCCGCATCACTTCAACCTGTTCTTCCGAAAAATAATGCCCGTTGTGGTATACGGCATGCATCACCTTCACCAGGTCTTCCGGATCGGTTTCTTTCGGCAGAAAAGCGTGGGCACCCATTTTCAGCATCTGCCCCATAAAAGAGCGACGGTAGAAGCTGGACAGGACAATGATCTTGGGAGCGTCTTGGGTGGAAGCTAAGGCAGCGAGAACCTCAATGCCGTCACCATGGGTCATTCTCAGATCCAGCAGGAGGATATCCGGTAGGTTGGTATCGGTTTCGTTCAGGAAATGATGCCCTCCGGTTGAGGTCAGTACGACTTCATAATCATTGGTGTTATTGATGTAATTTTTTAAAAGCTGTACCAGCAGCAGGTCATCGTCCACAATGCCTACTTTAATTTTTAAATATTCCATTTTAATGTTGTTTTAGATGGGCAATCATCGTAAACCGGGTTCCTCTTTGCGGTTTGGATCTGAACCGGTAACGGGCTTTTATCTGCTCTGCTCTCAGCCGTATGTTCTGCAGTCCGATGCCCGAAGCTGCTTTGTCATATCCCCGGATCAGTCCTTTGCCGTTATCCGCTACCGTCAGGACTAAGTAGCATTCCGAAATCCTTAAGGAAACGGTAATTACGGAAGCGTCGGCATGTTTCAGGGCATTGTTGATCAACTCCTGCAGAATCCTGAAAAGATTCAGTTTTACCGGGTCGCTGATGCGGCCGGGCGTATGCAGTAAAGGATAATATTTTACCCCGATATTTCCTTTTACCTGTTCCAGGTAATCCGAGATCAGTTCTTCCGGACCGGTTTCGCTGAGGCACGGAGGCGTCAGGTGGTGGCTCATTTCCCGGATGACACGCATCGAGTTTTTTAAATCCAGGTTAAGTTTACGCATATCCTGATACTGGGCATTCAGCCGTATCATATTCAGCCTCGAAATGATGTTGTCGTGAAGTTCACCTGCAAGCCTTTCCCGGTCTCTTTCCTGCAGGTAAAGCGCATTTTCTCCGTATTCGGTCTGCATTTTATGGATGAGCAGGAAAGCTTTCCGTTTATTTTTTTTCACATGCCTGATATAGCGAAGGACCAGTACCGTTATAAATCCCGTTACGAGCAGTGCCAGTCCGATCCCGATCCATATCCAAAGGACAATTACACTTTCATTTTTCCCGTATTCCATCCCAGATTAATAAATGCAAGATAAAAAAGCCATAACAGCACCCCTCTGAAAAGCCATACTGGCGCTACCCACTGCAGATGATGATGGATCAGAAAATCGAAAGTCGTCGAAATAATACTTTCAATCGAAAAAAACAGGAAAATAAAAACATTTACCGTCAGCAGGTTTTTGTCAATCCCCGGATTTTTAAACACATACAGAAAATATACGGCCGCCAATCCACAGATGATAATGTCCGTAATGATGTTTGAATACAAAGTAACGGAAGAAGAACTACTGATGCCGGTCACACTCAGGAAAAATGAGGTTCCTGTAAAAAGATAAATCATCCACCTTAGCAAAGGCGGAATTTTAAAAAAATAGGTATTGTAGATTTCGGTCATCATCAGTAAACCAAAGCTCTGGCTGAGCGGGTAGAGGTATATATTTACGGTATTAAACTTCATCAGCCGGAAAATAAGATCCGACAGTTCAGACAGCAGCTCACCTAAAAGAAAAATAAACAGAAGCTTTCTGGCATGTTTCCCCCGTCGCAGGAACAGGGCGAAACCCGTAAGCAAAGTAATATTAATGGTAAACTGCAGGTAAAACGACAGTTCATTATACGGAGGCATCACTTTTCAGCAGTAATTGATAGTTGGTATCGGGATCAGCCGCCGTAAACGGCGGGCGGGGGGTTGAATAGTTCTCTGCGGTACTGCTCATACTGCCGATGTCCAGATCTTTCATGGTGATAAACTCAATATGGTATTCTTTCAGGGAAGAAGCTGTTGTTTCTTCATTGGTAAGTCCGAAAAATGAAATACAGGATTCGTTTTTAGTCAGGTTCATACCTTCATAGTCCTCAAAAGGAATGGAAATAATCCTGAAAAAATCTTCTTTTTGAGTTTCCATCCATGCACTGCAGTACATATCAAATATAAAATTACGGTAAATAGCCGACTGGGAAGAAATAGGAGCACAGACGAGCTGAGGGTCCGGCATATCATAGGGAGGATTGCGGTTCATTTCTTTGGTTACAATGTAGGTAAAATTTCCCGCTGCATCACTTGCCGAATCGATAAGATACAATTTGAATACATCGTCCTCAATACCGGCATAGACATGAATTAATTTATCGGATGCATTTCCGAGACGTTTTGTCCATGCCTGAATTTCATCGGCTTCAACGGAAAAATGAGAGCCCTGGTTCAGAAGTCCCAGAAGCTTTTTACGGCTTTCATGGTTTCCGTCTTTATAAGAATCCGTAAGTATTTTCCAGTTTTCTATAGCCTGGCAGATCTGATTAATATCCATGTTGTTTCGTTTTTAAGGTTATTTTTTTGAAATTTACAAAAAAAGCCTGTACAAGGGTCATAATGTTGTGAAATATTAATGAAATCTTTCCTGACTCTTTAAACGTGTGTGGATTTTGGGATTAAACCATAGCTTCACCCTCCGTGCAGGATGGTCATCAGTTTAAAATTAAAAGCTGATGCCTGCGATTCCGGAGTTAAACTTTAGCTCCGGAAAAATCATTATTTCTATTCCTGAAAAACATTGATGATGCAAGGATTTCTCTACATTCTCCTTTGCTCCGACGGCAGTTATTGTAAAGGAAGTACCAACGATCTCGAACGAAGGCTGTCGCAGCATCAGTCCGGGGAAGGAGCTAACCATACCAAAAAGCGTCTTCCCGTCCGGCTCATCTATTATAAAGAATACGAGCGCATGAATCCTGCTTTCTGTCGAGAAAAGCAGATTCAGGGCGGGATCAGGAAAAAGAAGGCGTTGTTAAAGTACGCCGGAACTTCTGCCAGAACTTGCCATAGCATACACTGATCTAAGAGGATTCGATGCCTGAGACTTTCGAAGTCAGGAATGTGGCTTCGTGTAACCTCAGCCACTATATATTGATTTAATTGTTGTCAATGTTGTGACAGCCCGATGCCTGAAGCTCCCGAAGTCACCGAATCACCCCGATCTCAGCCACCGTACAGGCATTTCCGGAGAGGAGCCGGGTACCGGTGAAACGGATATACCGTGCCGTAACAGGCTGTCTGAAAATAACCTGCTGCTCAAACGGATTGGCTTTGATGTTGGAAAATTCGCCTTCCGCCGTGCGTTGCCAATGGATTCCGTCACTACTGGTTTCGATGCGGTAGTGGCTGATGGTGCCGTCCGACTTTCCATCCTGGCGCGGCAGATAAACAAAACCTTTCAGGGATTGCCGTTTTCCCGTATCCATCACCATCTCTGCCGGAGAAAAGGAGGTACTGACCGGACTTTTCCAGAAGGTTTCCGGGTTGTCATCGATCGCGTACGCTGTAGGGGATGCTGCCTCTGTAGTTTTGGGGCTGATGATTTTCCAGCCGGATTTCACAGGGCCGAACCTTAGAACGGCGGTTTCGCTCTGTTGGCTGCTATTCACGGCTATGGCTCTTACCGTTCCGTCATCAGGCAGTGTAAAAGGCTGATCGTACCGTAAAGATTTCAGAGTGGGCATGCTCCCGTCGAGGGTATAGAAAATCGTTGAAGCAGCGTCTGCGGAGGACAGGGTGATTGTTCCTTCAGCACTGCGCCGGATCAAAGGTTTAGCAATCATCACCGGTTCGTTGTACAGGCCGAAGTCGCTCAGAGCTATGGCTGCCGGCGATCGGGTAATGGTCAGGCGTATTTTATCCGTGGTGATCCTTTCAGGGAGACGGATCAGGCGGTTCGGACCGATGCTGGTTGCCGATGCGATTTTCTTCCAGGTTCCGTTGAGAAGTGCTTCCACCTCAAAAGCTTCAATCCGCAGCCCCAGTTTTATATTTTCCCGTAAACGGATGACGTTAAAGGTTTTTTCAGCAGGAAGCGTAACGGTAAGCTGAGGCGTAGTGACCGCATCATCAGTAGCCCAATACGAATACCGGTCCTGATCGAGAAGGTGCTGCGGCCCGTATTGGGAAAGGTTGCTTCCGCGGACATTGCCGGCCTGTAAAGCAGCGCCTTCCGCAAGATTGACAGCAAAAGTCTGTTTCAGCAGCTTCCCGAACTGCAGCAGCGAACTGACATCTTCAGGATTCAATTGTCCCTGAGGGTTAGGGGAGAGGCCCAGATCCAGGTTGGCTCCCCGCCCCACGCTTTTGTAATAAAGATCCAGCAGTTCGGCCGGTGTTTTTACCCGGCTGTCTTCCCGGGCGTGGTAAAACCATCCCGGCCGGAGGGAAACATCGCATTCCGCAGGCATCCAGTACTTTCCGTTCCGGGTCCCTTCAATGCCCAGTTCGTATTCCGTAAAACCATTGGAAGGCTTTTTCCCTTCTTCAGGAGCCTGCGGTTCGTAAGTTGCCCAGCAGGTTTCCCCGGCATGTCCGTCTTCATTGCCCACCCAGCGGACATCCGGTCCGACGTCCCCGAAAATCACGGCTTCCGGCTGCATGCGCCGGGTGATGGCCCAGGTAGCCGGCCAGTCGTAATAGGTTGCCCGGTCGATTTTCCGGGTCTCGCGGGCATTTCCGTAGTAGCCGTCTCCGCCGTTGGCCCCGTCGTGCCATGAGGTAAACAGGTTCCCGTAATGGCTGTACAGCTCCTGAAGCTGTTTCCGGTACATTTCAATATAGGCGGGAGTACCGTAGAGCGAGCTGTTGCGGTCCCACGGCGAGCAGTAGATACCCATTTTCATCCCCAGCTTTTCACAGGCTTTCTGATATTCCTTTACGATATCACCTTTCCCGTTTTTCCACAGGCTTTTTTTGATGCTGTAGTTAGTGGTCTTGGTAGGCCACAGGCAGAGGCCGTCATGGTGCTTCGCGACAACGATGATACCTTTGAACCCGCCGGCTTTTGCTGCTGAAACAATCTGCCGGGCATCAAAATTCGACGGATTGATCAGCGCAGGGTCTTCATCCCCGTAGCCCCATTCCTTGTCGGTATAAGTAGCACTGCCGTAATGAACGATGCAGTACATTTCCATTTCATGCCACTTCAGCTGTGCTTCAGATGGT
>JAKOOG010000087.1 GCA_022701545.1 Weeksellaceae bacterium
TTTTAAATATGTAATCGAATTTATTCATATCTGAATGAAACCAAATTGGCCCAATCTTCGTGTTTTCTAAGAATAAAATTAAATATTATGGAATATATGCATTCAAAAAACCAAGACCAATCCTCAAGCATTGTGCTGAACTGGCTGAAAACAAAAATGAAAGAACGTTTTGAAAGGGATTTCAATCTGGATGATGAAGTGGTAATTACTTCCGGTGACACACTTAAAGCTGCTCTTACTCCGGAAACATCGAAACTTTCACAACCAGAGTCATTAGGCCTTTCATTTTACGTCAATCACATCAACAGCGGAGATCTTGACATGGATCAGATGAAGGAAGAGATCGATAACCTCAAATAAAAAGTCCCCGGCCTGAACCAGGGAGTAATTTGAAAGATATAGTGATGATTAAATGTCTTTTCAAATTCAAAGAACGTACCAAGACTTTAATGTTCCTATAAAACGGTTAAAACAAATATTTTTTAACCTCGTTATGGCTGATTAAATCTTACAACCAATCGAAGCCTCACTTATTTACTCTACAAATTAAACATCCTCTCTTTTAAAGTATTGTATTCAGCTTCAGAAATGGCACCGGTATTTTTGAGTCTGGCCAGCTTTTCAAGTTCATCGACATTCGTATAGCTATTGAAAGATACCGGTTTTACACGGCCGTCATTATATTTTATGTTGAATGCTGCTTCATCCATCGTTAAATAAATGATTCCTTCAATAAAAGCGATAAACGCAGGAATAAACGTCCAGAAAAACAGAAGATAGAAGATTCCCTGAACCGGTTTGTTGAGATAAAATTTATGTATGCCGAATCCTCCCAGGAATAAAGCAAATAGCGCCGCTGTAATTTTGTCTTTCATTGTTGATTAATTTTTCACAAAGAAAGCGATTTTTAAGATTCTACAAAAGATCATAAAATCATCTTCATCAAAAAACTTCCTGAATTCTGAAAAGCTTAAAACCGTTTAAAGGATGGAAATCAATTCCGGTTAAAAATATTACAAAATACACTGCTGCATCTCTACCAAGGTCATAAAAAAACCTCTCATAAAGAGAGGCAAACTTACTGAGAATAAATATTGTGTTATTGCTGTTGTAAATATATAAAACCATTGTACAGGAATTTTATGATCAAAATCACATCAAAAAAAATCCTCATATTTCTATGAGGATTAAAAACTAATAACCATGAAAACTCAATAAACATGAGAATCCCTGTAAAGGTATTAATTTAATTTTGTCAGATTTATGATTACACTCTCAAAAAAAATCTATTTTTCACACAATAATGATTAAATTTGCCTAAACTATTAATTACCATGACATTCAGTGAAGCAATTAAACAGAAAAAAAATATTCTGAGAAATACCAGTGAGTTTACGAAGACTCTTTATGACTATGTGATTATTCCGGCATTGGAGGAAGAAAGTAAAAAGTATATGGATGATTTTAAGAAGTCTCCCTCTCTTTTTACTGATGAAAGCTGCAGGAAATACAGCAGCAATGCAAGATTCAGAGTATTTCTTTTTCCTAAAAATCAAATCTGAACCGTAGGCATATTCATTCATAAGATTTTCAGGAAGTTAACTCCAATAAAAAATCCCCGTATTGCTACAGGGATTAAAAAACTAATAACCATGAAAACTCAAATTAAACATGAGTGACTGCAAAGGTATGAAATGTTCATCTTAATTGCATCTATTGGTCCTATTAATTTTATGCATTAACATAATTTTATTATAGATTAAAAATGTGTTAAGGTATGATAAGTTTGAGAAACATCTGTTTCAGTAGGTGTTCACATTATTTTCTAAAATATTTTTACAGTATTTTTACAACCTGGAAAATTAAACATTCATTTAAAAAATGTTAAAAAAAATAAGCTCTCAATGATGAGAGCTTATTCTTATTATTTTATCAATTAACTTTTATTCCTTGATAAACTTTTTCTGTGCAGTACCTTTTACATCATCGATGTCAATTACATAAATCCCGTTGATCAGTGCATGAACATCGATCTTGTTATTTAAAATAATTCCTGATGATACCATCTGCCCTGTAGCATTATAGATTTTGTAATTTGCTCTAGGACTGATGTTCTTCACGTTCAGTACTGTTTTTACCGGGTTAGGGTAAATTAAGATATCTGTCTGGTTTACCGGATTAGGTATCGGAAGTTTAGAAATCCTTACCGTGTAATCCTCAACTTCACCATTCGGGAAATTGGTACAGTTTACAGGGATTGCATCTTTTGCCATAGCCACTCTCATCACAACATATTTGTAATCGGTCAAGCTGATAAAGGCATCCGCAGGCACTGTAAACGTCCCGCTTACCGTCTGATCCGTATTCGGTCCGGAAACAAGGATTCTCTCATTGATATCAAAGTATCCGTTTCTGTTGAAGTCGATCCAAACCGCAACTCCTGCATTTCCTGTCGTTTTATCGATGCTGATCTTATTATCCACAGATCCCTGAATCAGTTCGATGAACTTGTTGGTTACACCGGTATAATCCGTATAGTTGGATGCTACTGATGTGTTCGTCATTACCGGCTTCCCATTAGGGGTAACGGTTACTTTCGAAATGTAATTTGCGCTGGCCGTTGTTGCCTGCATCTGACAATATACGATTGTTGGCGTAGTAAACAGGTATGGCAGTGTATAATTGCCCGGAGTTCCGCTACAAATATTGGCCACCTGCATTTCATATTGTGTCAATTCCAACAGACCGGTTAAGGTAATGGTGTTGGTATTGGAAGTCACCGTTGTCCAGCTCGGAATACCTACTTTTCGGTATCTCAGGATATATGTTGCACCCGGGAAAGGAGCCCATGTTACCTGTGCTGTTGTTGTTGTGATATTCGTGATCGTTAATCCCGGAGGAGCAATTTCACATGTTCTCTCTGTGGTAAACACTTTAGGATTAGACCATGGATTCAATGTATTCTCATTGTCACACATATTGGCGATCTGAACTTCATAAGTCGTAAATACATTCAGCCCTGCAAGCGTATAGGTATTAGCAGGCGCAAGTGGCAGAGGGATATTTGCACTCCATCCAGCGGTACCGCTTCCTACGATTCTGTATCTCAGGAAATAGTGGGAGCTTGTAGCAAGTGGCGACCATGTAATCAACGCTGATGTTGTTGTAATATTGCTTACCGTAACGTTCGGAGGTGTCGGATCACATCGCGTTGTAAATGTACTGTGGGAATATACTCCCGTATTCGTATTACATATCGCTGCAACCTCCACTTCGTACTGAGTAGCTGATAAAAGGTTAGTCAGTGTCGTCGTATTCGTAGTTGCCGGAAAAGCTGCTGCTGCCACATTTACCGTCTGCCATGCTGAAGCCGGGGAAGTAATCGGTCTGTATCTTATCGTATAAGTAGCTCCACCGATATCCTGGTTCCAGGTTAACACAACTGAATTGTGTGTTGGTGTTCCCAGCGTTACCGTAGGTGTTGCATTATTACAGATTCTTAAGTTAATATTATCAATAGCAATCGGAGGCTGTGTAC
The DNA here is from genome assembly GCA_022701545.1 of Weeksellaceae bacterium. Lineage (GTDB taxonomy): Bacteria > Bacteroidota > Bacteroidia > Flavobacteriales > Weeksellaceae > Chryseobacterium. The sequence continues at coordinate 3,539 of JAKOOG010000087.1, forward strand.
CACCACTTGCATCATTTCTCCATTCAAATACCAGACGCATTGTTGTTCCCGCAAAGCTTGAAATATTCAGCGTCGGATTAAAGACATTCTGCCACGTAGTCTGCTGGTTGTAGTTAGCACCTACCTGAATTCTTCCTGTACCTGCTGTAATCTGAGTTCCCGAAACAGGCATAAAGTTTGCCGGCACCAGCCATACTCTTAAATAATCCCAGCTCGATTCTCCAACTCCTTTCCAGTCGAATGAGAAGATAGCCGTAGTCGTTCCTGCCGGTACAATAATATCTCTGTAAGCATGAACCACACTTGATGATGTAATACTATACGCATTGGTCGTTCCGTTGGTATTGGAAATATACAGTGAGTTTCCGGTGTTTCCGGTAGCATTTCCATAAGTCCATTTATTCACCTGGGTACCATTGGTATATCCAAGGTCGCTTCCAGTGGTGAAAGGCTGGATATAAGGAATCGTAGCCGGAATCTGGGTTGTGGTAAAGCCAGGCCCTGCTGCCCAGAAACTTCTGTCTGGCCCCACACAAACCGAACGGATCCAGATATAATAAGTTGTATTAGGCGTCAGAGACGTCAAATTAAGCGTTGTTCCAGCAGATGCACCAGTTGGTGTAGTAGCTGAAGTAGGTGCTACGTTGGTCGTAGATAAATAATACTGATATCCACCTACCGGAGTCGGTACCGCAGCTGTCCAGGTAACGGTTGCCGTGCTGCTTCCTACGGTATTGATTGCGATATTGGTAGGAACCTGACAGGTTGGGATGCTCAAATTGATATTATCAATCGCTCCGGCAGGCTGTGTTCCTATGATACCGTCATTTCTCCATTCAAAAACCAAACGTACCTGCTGACCGGCAAAAGTGCTCAGGTTTACCAGGGTATTGAAATAATTCTGCCAGGTACTTTGCTGATTAAAATCGCTGCCGATCTGGATTCGTCCTCCTCCCGTCGTAATCTGTGTTCCGGCAACCGGTGTATAAGACATTGGAACAAGCCATACTCTTATATAGTCAAAGCTGGATTCTCCCATGCCTCTCCAGTCGAATGACAAAGTAGCATTGGTAGTTCCTGCAGGAACAATGAGATCCCTGAAGGCATGCACCACGCTTGTAGCCGAAGTATTGTAAGCATTCGTAACCCCGTTATCATTGGTAATATACAATGAGTTGGCAGGATTTCCTGCAGCAGCGCCGTAGAACCAGATATTTGGCTGTCCGGAGCTCGTCAGCTGAAGGTCGTTACCCGTCGAGAAATTCTGTGTATAAGGAATTGTGGTAGGCACCTGAAGTGTTGAAAAACTTGATGCGGCTATCCAAACACTTTTGTTGGTCGCTCCACAAACGGAACGCACCCACCAGTAATAGGTAGTACTTGAAGTCAAGGCAACGGTAACACTTGTTCCGGCATTGGCTACCCCGGTAGTGGCTGCTGTAGGAGCCGTAGGGTTGGTACTTATATAATACTCATATCCGTTGGCAGGAGCCGTTGTAGGAGCCGTCCATGAAAGAACCGCACTGTTGGTGGTAATGGTTCCTGTTGTTGGTGCAGAAGGCGGGAAGCAGCTTGGTACACTTACATTGATGTTGTCAATGGCAATGGGTGGCTGTGTCCCGAAAAGATCATCATTTCGCCATTCGAATACAAGACGCATGGTAGATCCTGCAAAAGAGCTGATGTTCAGGCTGATCGTACTGTAGGTCTGCCAGGCAGACTGATTTGTGAATTCAGTTCCGATCTGGATTCTTCCGCCACCGGCAGTAATCTGTGTTCCCGGTGTAGGAGTGAATGTCGCAGGGACCATCCATACTCTTAGGTAATCCCATCCGGATTCCCCTACGCCTTTCCAATCGAATGAAAAGTTTGCGACAGAAGCTCCCGTAGGAATTGCCAAATCCCGATATGCCTGCACCACACTGGTTGTGCTTGTCGAGTAGGCATTCGTGGTTCCGTTCGTATTTGAAATATAAAGCGAGCTGCCCGTATTTCCCGTTACAGAACCGTAAAACCACTTATTGGTCTGGCTTCCATTAAGTAACGTAAAGTCATTAGCCGTGGTAAAGTTCTGTGAATACGGTAATGGAGCAGGTGTCTGTCCATAGGCATCCGGAATGGCGCCTAAATTCAACAAACACAGAAGAAGTACTAAAAAAGTAGAAATTTTCTTCATAAGTTATCATTTAATATTAATCCTTGCAAATCTAATTCGTTTTTTGATAATTAATAGCATAAATCGCTATAAATTTTTAAAGAAATTACAGTAAATTCAGTAAAGCATCTATTGAAAAACAAATATATACAGACATTTAGAAAGTAAACGTTCAATCAGTGGTTTTATTGCTCTTTTTATAATTTAAATAAAATCAGTTGTTATGCTGTTTTCATCTGATAATTGATTCTGGCAAATCAAAATTGTGATACACTGGTAACTGTTTTAAGGTTAAAAAAAATAAGGTCTCCCTTTTGTAAAGGAGACCAAAAAAAACACAAATGATGAAAAAAATTTTATTGAATCAATTATTATTAATCCATGTTGTAAAAATAATGAGGCCCCGAACAATATGCTTATGATCGAAATCATAACGGTAATTTTTTTCAAAAAAACATAGAACTTTTTCTAATACCAACACCAATTTATTAATAACCTTTAAATACAAATCTTCATAATTACCTAAATATCAGTCATTATAGTCTTCATATCTAGTATATTTAGAACTAAATAAATAGAAAGTATTCTATAAAATATATAATTTTTTATAAAAAAGTCTTGATTTAGGTCATAATTTTCAAATATTATGTTAAGTAATTTTGACTTGAATAATAAGTCCAGCTAAAGTGAATAAAATATCTATACTTATTGCAAATTATAATAATGGAAGATATTTCAAAGATTGTTACGATTCCATTATTTCGCAGAGCTATGAGAACTGGGAGGTAATTATCGTAGACGACTGCTCAACCGATAATTCTGGCAACCTTATTAATATGCTGATTGAAGGAGACGACCGCTTTAAGTTTTATAAGAATAAAACCAATAAAGGGTGTGGTTATACCAAAAGAAAATGCCTTGATCTTGCTACCGGTGAGTTCTGCGCTTTTCTTGATCCCGATGATGCGCTTTTCAGCTATGCCATTGAATGCCTTCTTGATGAATTCAATAAGAACAGTAAAATTATTGCTGCGTACTCCAAATTGATTTTCTGTGATGAGCACCTTAATCCAAAAGAGGTTT
>JAKOOG010000111.1 GCA_022701545.1 Weeksellaceae bacterium
TTACCACAAAAGACTCAAAAGATATTCAGGCCTCAGAATAAAGTTCAATACCTGATGTTGAAGAAGCACACCAAAGTTTTTAAAAATCTTTGATTTTTATCTCATGTGCTCAAAAATATTTTCAAGCTGTTAAGATTCTTTCCTGTGACTTATGTTTTAAAATAAATATAATCATCTGCGCCATCTGCGTGACACAAAAAAGGTGGCTTCGAAAACCTCAGCCACCTTTACTATTTTGTTTATTTCAGAACTTCCACTTCAATCGCACTGTCATCAAATACTTTGATAAAGGCTTTCGTGTAATCTTCTTTCGTTGCAAAATTCGGATTGTCCATAAATTTTTGAGGATTGACCGCGAATAGCGGGAACCAGGTCGAAGAAATCTGGATCTGGATCTTATGTCCTTTTTTAAAGGTATGTACCACATCCTGCAGCCTGAAATTCACGGCGGTTTTCTGATCCGGGATTAAGGCTTCGGCTTTCTCCCTTGAATTCCGGAATCTTGCCGGCATGATTTCGCTTCGTACCATCTGGTGGTAATTTCCGTAGATCACCCCGTCTTTCTTTTCAACAGGTTTGAAGTCTTCGGGATAAACATCGATTAATTTTACCGCAAAATCGGCATCGGTGGAAGAGGAGGCAATATTCAATTTAACCATAATTTCACCGGCCAGCGTCAGGTCTTCTGTCAGGACTTCGGTGGTGAAGGTCAGGACATCGGGTCTCCCTTCGGCAAACCGCTGGTCTTCCGACATATAATTTCTCGGGGTAAAGCCGTTAAAGTCTTTTAAATTGTCAGAGCTCAAGACCGGATTGTTGGGATCGCTGTAATATTCCGAGAAACCTGTTCCTGCCGAATTTTTCAGGGTGCCGCCGGACAGGTAGAAGTTAATTTTCTTCGCTTCTTTCGGTGGATAAGAGGTAAATTCCCGCCACTGCTTGGCTCCGGTGTCATACATCATGGCTTCCGGTAAGCCGGCATCCTGTTTTGTATTTCCTTTTAAATAATGGTTAAAAAATTTTGTTTCCAGGTTTTTCTGATAATAAGTGGCAATGCTGTCGCCGAAGTAAATCTGGTTGTGGAAATGTTTTCCCTGCTCGTAAGCCCAGGCACCGTGGGAGAAAGGTCCCATGACAATCGTATTTTTAGCTTTCGGGCTCGTTTTTTCGATGGTCTTGTAAATATTCAGCGGCCCGGAAAGGTCTTCCGCATCAAACCAGCCCCCGACGGTCATTACGGCATGGTTCACATTCTTAAGGTGCGGCAGCAGACTTCTTTTCTGCCAGAACTCATCGTAGTTGGGATGGTTCATAATTTCCGTCATGAAGAAGTTATTTTTATAATATTTCTCGTAGCCGTCCTTTAAGGTTCCCATGTCTCGGTAGAATTTCAGTCCGTCTTCAGAAGTTGTTTTGATCATCGAATCATTGTACCAGGCTTTGTTTTCAGGCTTTGTTTTTTGAACCCCGAAAACCGGGAATGTCCTGAAATAGCCCAGCATCACTTTTCCGTTGTGCAGGAAATCGTCGTTCCAGAAATCGGAGATGGGTGCCTGAGGCGAAGAAGCCACCAAAGCCGGGTGCTGGGCCAGAACGCCTACCGCCGTATAAAATCCGGGATACGAAGTTCCGTATTGGCCCGCTTTTCCGTTGTTGTCTTTGATGTTTTTCACCAGCCAGTCGATGGTATCATACGTATCGGTGCTTTCGTCCACATCTTTCTTCGTTCTATGGTCGACCTGCGGCGTCATGTTGGTGAAAGTTCCCTCGCTCATATACCTTCCGCGGACATCCTGATAAACGAAAATGTATTTGTCATTCATCAGATACGGATTCGGGCCCAGCTTGGTGCGGTATTCGTTTTCACCATAAGGTGCCACGCTGTAGCAGGTTCTCTGCATCAGGAACGGGTATTTGTTTTTTCCGGAAATATCTTTCGGAATATACACCGAAGTAAAAAGTTTCACTCCGTCGCGCATCGGAATGTAAACTTCCTTTTTTATGAAATTGTCCTTTACAAAAGTATCGGGCTGCTTATTCTGTGCCATAGCCAGAACAAACAGGAAGGCAAACCACATGGAAAAATGTCTCTTCATTGTCTAAAAAATTTGATGCTAATTTAATCATAAATTGCTTTTGATTAAATGAAGGGTTAAGATTAATCGAGCAAACAATATTTTTGAAACTGTATTTAGGATCAGGTTGGTTCGAACTGGAGCAGGATCGGAAGCTAAAATTTGTTTTAAAGGCTTATTTTATTGTCTTAGTTCGCTTATCATCCTATCCGAATCTTTATGAATTAAATACTTCTGCTTTTTTTGTTCTATTGACCATTATTACTGATAATCTTTGATGGGAATGTTGACAAGAGAAACTTCCAGCATCCGGCTTCTTTCTTCCAGCCTGTTAATCCGATTCTGTAATTATTTTTCAACTAAAAATACAGCGGTCTTATCAACGGTGACGACTCCGCTTTTCTCATTGTTCAGTTTAAATGAAGCGATGTGATCGTCGAATTTAAAAACAATGCTGTCATTGCTGATTTTTTTCAAATCTTTGATTTTACTTTTGTCAGTCACAACATCATTTTGTTTAATCATAATCTCCTCATCCGAAAAAATAATCCGGCTTTTCTGCTCAACTATTTTTTTCTTTACCATTTCACGCATTGCCGGATTCTGAAAATTGATCTGATCCTTATTATAGGAATCCACCACATTCCAGGTTCCGTTAAAATTATTTTTCTGGAATTCAGTGAAGGAAAGGCCCATCAGAACTCCGGACAGGATAACATATTTTTTCATATCGGTACTCTTTAAATTCATTGGTCATTTAAAATTTAATTATAAATCAGAACGGTCGGAATTATTTTTTCTTCCCGGCAAATTTATTCAGTTTCAGTGTCAGGGAAAACATAATGTACCGCCTCAGGATCAGGTCTTCACGGTCTTCCACGTAAGTGGCAGTAATATTTCTTCTCACACTCTGATTCTGGTTTAAAACATCATAGACTTTCACCTTTGCCGTCAGCTGTTTTTTATAGAATGAATACCCAACGGCGGAATTCAGGAAATAAAAATCCCTTTTAAAACCCGGGGCGATGTTGGAGCTGGAGTTGTATTCGAAATCATTTTCAAGGATCAGCTTGGTACCCAGGAAATAATTGGTAAGTTCCAGCGAAAAGGTCTGGTAGGTATTCCGGATGCTTTCCACACTGTAATTTTTATAATCCGAAAAGGAGTAATTAATCGTGTAGGAAGGTTTGATATTAATTTTATCCTTTTTATCATATATCATGCTGATGCCCGGGTTAAAGACATACGAATTCCCGGTGTACATACGGCCGTTGATGAAGCCGCGGTTGTACCGGTAATTCAGGCCGGCTTTCGGGCTGACGGTTATTTTGTGGTCGTTCCATTTAAACGTTTTGCTGAAACCGCTTCCGATATTCGCGCTTTTGTTCCCGCTGATGTTGGTGTAGGTGACAAACTGTTTCCCGGAATCATCATAATAGGAAAATGCTGTCGTATCGTTGCTGTTGTAAGTAAAAGACAGGTTAACGTAATAATTTATATTTTTCGGGACATTAAAATTACTGAAATAAAGGCTCGTACGGTTGTTCCAGGCATTCTTCAGGCCGGGATTTCCCTGGTAGGTTACCAACGGATTCGATTCGTCAACATAAGGGATCAGCCTTTCGGCAGCAGGGACGGTAAAGCTTGCCGAGTTGTAGATGTTCAACCTGGAATTCTGCGAAATTTTGTACTGCAGTCCGGTGTTGTAATCGGGAAGGATGAAATTCCGCTGAAGCTCATACCGCTGCCCGTTGAAAAGGGAGCTGTACTTCAGATCGGTAAAATCCACATTGGCCGAAGCCCAGAAATTGTACTTCTGTTTATTCATCTCAAGCGTGACCTGCGGCGAAAGCTGGTTGTTTCTCTGATCCGAGCTGTTGGATAACGGCAGGTTGTAGCTTGAATATCGGCCGGTCGCCGGATCATAATCATTTACAATTCTTTCATTGAAGGTATTGGCTGAATTGTAATTCAGTGCAAAATTGATATCCAGAGAATCCGAGATCGGTTCGGTATATTTTGCATTGAAGCTGTAATTGTTGTTCTGCGATTTGGTTTGGGTCAGCTGGTTCCTCAGATCCCTTTTGGCAGCATCTTCCACGCCGTTTTCGTAGAAAAAGGTCTGGGAATTGATGAGGCTGTTGTTTTTATTTTCCGTGATCGATGTATTTAAACTGGAATAAAAAGACCGTCCTTTTTTACTGAATTTTCTTGAATAATGGATGTTCGGGGTAAAGGAATAGCTTTCCGAATCCGAACGTACCGAAGACGCACTTTCGTTCAACAGTGTGTCGTCCCGGAAGGTTACCGCTTTTGAAGAGCTGAGATTTGTGGTTGCCGACCGGGAAAATGCGGGAGAAAAATAAATCGTGCTCAATGTATCCGGCTTTATTTTAACGGATGCATTAAAGTTGTACTGTTCAGCGTTGTTTTCAGCCTGGCTTTCCGAGTTGGTTTTAAGTTTATAATCCGGTAAGAACGTTGTTTTCGAAATTTTCGATGCGGTCTGAACGTCGGTTTCCGTCCGTGTAAGCCCAAAAGCATCCAAATCAGCTTCCTTGCTCAGCTGATCCGTATAATTCAGGCCGATGGTGGTGGATTTCCGGATTCCCTGTCCGCCGCTTCCGGTCTGTGAAGCCCGTGAACTGCTCCCGTTGCCGGAATCTCCCCGCGCATTGATGTTGTTGGAAGACAGCACCAGGCTGATTTTCCTTTTGTCCTTAAAATAGCTCAGGAACCCGCTGCCTTCATATCTTTTGTCGGATCCGTAGCCTGCGGTGATCCTTGAAAGGAAGCCTTTGTTCTTCTTGTCGTCAATGGTAAAATTAATGGTGGTATTCTCCGATTTCGGCGGTTTTCCGGTAAGCTCTTCTTCCCGGGTTTTGGTAGTCGTAAACTGGATGTTTTTGATGATGTCGGCGGGGATATTTTTTAAAGCAATCTTTCCGTCCTTATCAAAGAAAGGCTTCCCGTTGATCATGATCTGGTCGACCTGCTTTCCGTTGGCGGTAATTTTTCCGTCGCCGTCGATCTCCACACCGCTGATGTTTTTCAGAAGCTCTTCGATGCTGCTGTCGGGACGCACTTTTATCGCAGCAGCGCTGAATTCAATGGTATCTTTTTTAATTTTAACCGGGGAAACGGTAATTTTCACTTCTTCAATGTCGGTTATTTTGTTTTTATCCAGTTCGATAGTTCCGGTATTAACGGACCGGTTGATTTTATCAAATATTTTGGAATAAGAAACAAATTGATCCGCATCTACCTTCAGCAGAGAGGATTCTTTACGCTCATCGGTCTTTAATGAAAATTTTCCCTCTTTATCGGTTGAGGTATAATTGATGATGGAAGAATCTTTTTGCTTTAAAAGATAGACGGTGGCATTTTCCAGCGGCTTTTTCTCAAAATCCACCACCTTCCCGTCAATGCTGAACTTCTGTCCGTTCAGCCATAAAAATTGAAATAAAAACATCAGGAGCCACAGGATCTTCTTCATAATTATCTTTTGGACGTGCTAAAATATAAAAAAAACATCCCTCGGAAGGGATGTCGGCAATTTAAAATAATTTTAAATCTATGGGGTCTGTGTTTTGTTGCGTGCAAATTTGTTGAGCTTCATCGTGAGGGAGAACATCACATAACGTTTCAGGATCAGGTCGTCGCGGTCCTCAAAAAAGGTACTGGAAATGGTTCTTCTCACACTTTGGTTTTGGTTCAGTACATCATACACCTTTACTTTTGCCGTCAGCTGTTTGTTGAGGAAAGAATAGCCGATGCTGGTATTCCAGAAATAAAAGTCCCTTTTGAAGCCTGGAGCGATGTTGGTATTGGTGTTGTATTCCAGGTCGTTTCCTAAGATCAGCCTGCTTTTGAAAACATAGTTCGTAAGTTCCAGTTTCAGGACCTGGTTGCTGGTGTTCACCTCGTCCATGCTGTAGTTTTTATACTTTGAAAAATTATAGCCTAAAGTATAAGACGGTTTTAAAAGAAAAATTCCTACAATTGTTAAGTTTCCATAAAAAATAAAAACACCTCTTAAAAAAAGGTGTTTCTTAGTATTGAAATCAAAATCAAGATTAAGCTCTCAGATATCTCGAATAAGCGTAACCTTCCTGTCCGTCATCGGTTTTTACTTTCCACCAGTCGTCGGAAGTCTGCTCAAGCAGGGTTAAGGAAGAACCTTTTGTTACCTTTCCTACCACAGCGGCTTCTGTAGAAGGCTCCTGTCTGATGTTAAGATTGGATTCGTCGGTGGCTACGGTAAGAGAAGTTCCTGCCGAAAGCCCGGCTACCTGCACATCAATATTGATGTCCGAAGCGGAATATGTAGAATCGATTGCGCCCAGTGCATTCCACACTGCATCTTTGGCAGCCGTATTGGAAGCGTTTCCTGAAACGTAAAGAATTCCGTCCTGTTCCTGAACCTGAAGATTGGAAATTCCTGCAGACTGAGCCGCAGAAACCACATTTGAATATTTATCCTGTAATGTACTCATGACTGATTATTTGGTTACGGTATAATTATAATTTACTTTTCCTACTTTCAAAGCATCTACTGATTCTTTTACTTTTCTCGCATCAGAAGAAGAAATATTACCGGTTAAGGTAAGTTCACCGTTAATTACTTCCACTTTTACTCCCGGAATGTCTTTTACGGCATCCTGTACTTTCTGCTGTACCTCAGGCGCAACGGCAGATTGGGTTTCGATAGCAGGAGAAGCTGTTGCTGCAGGTGCTACAGTCGCCATATCCATTACTTCTTTTACCCCGTTAATAGCTTTTAGTTGTTTGATCATAGCGTCTTTGGCTTCCTGGGTTTCGAAAGTTCCGCTCAAATGGGCCACTCCGTCTTTTACTTCTACGGAAGCATTCGGATTAGATACCACTACGGTAGTAGCCTGGGTCTGAAGATCGGCATCGGAAACTTTTTTCTTACAGGAAACAGATCCGAAAGATACAGCGATAGCCAGTGCAGCCATTGCGATTGATTTTTTCATAGTTGTATATTTTTAATGTTAATACAGGTAAATATAACAGTAAAATGTGTACCAAAAATGTAAAGTTGTCATAAAATTTTGTAAAATTCCCGTTACGGTTTTGGAAGCATGACACTGACGGTGGATTAGTATTTCTTAAAGATCCATCAATCGGATCATAAATCCATATCATCCCAATTGTAAAAATATTATATTTGCCAAACTTGAATTATTGATATGAAAGGACAAAATAAACTGTTTATTGCCATTGTTATCGCGCTGATCCTGGGCGTAGGAATAGGCGGGCTGGTGCATGTAAGCTATCCTGAAAGTGCAGAACCTTTTTCCAAAAACATCAAACTTTTGGGAACCGTATTCATCCGCCTGGTCCAGATGATCATTGCGCCGCTCGTTTTCACGACTTTGGTGGTGGGAATTGCCAAGATGAGCGATATCAAGATGATCGGAAGGGTAGGAACCAAGGCCATGCTTTGGTTTATTTCCGCCTCGCTGGTTTCCCTTTTTATCGGTCTGATGCTGGTAAACTGGCTGGAGCCCGGTCATGTCACCAAGCTTCCGATCCAGGATGCCGCCTCTGCCGAAGAACTGCTGAAAACCAGCAAAGGTTTTTCAATGGAAGATTTCGTCAAGCATATTATCCCGAAAAGTCTTTTTGAAGCATTTGCGACCAATGAAGTCCTGCAGATTGTGGTATTCTCCATTATGTTCGGGATTGCGCTGGCCAATATGGGGGAAGAATATGCGCAGCCTGTCGTTAAATTATTCGATATCATCGCGCACGGAATCCTCAAAATGGTAGGTTACATCATGTGGTTTGCACCGTTAGGCGTTCTGGGGGCCATTGCCGCCGTCGTCGCCACCAACGGTTTTGAGATCTTTAAAGTATATGCAATCTATTTGCGGGATTTCTTCTTTGCCCTGGGTATTCTTTGGCTTGTCCTGCTATTGGTCGGCTATATGATTTTAGGCAACCGTCTTTTTGAATTGCTGAGAAGAATCAAAGAACCTTTACTGATTGCTTTTTCCACGACAAGTTCCGAAGCGGTTTTCCCGAAACTGGTGGAAGAGCTTGAAAGATTCGGATGCAACAACCGGGTGGTGTCCTTCATCTTACCGCTGGGTTATTCTTTTAATCTCGACGGAAGCATGATGTATATGACTTTTGCTTCGATTTTCATCGCCCAGATCTACGGGATTGAAATGACCCTCGGGCAACAAATCACGATGCTTTTGGTGCTAATGCTTACTTCTAAAGGAATTGCCGGTGTGCCGAGAGCTTCCCTGGTAATCATCGTAGCGACCTGTTCCATGTTCGGAATTCCGCCGGAAGGGATTGCCCTGATTCTGCCGATCGACCATTTCTGCGATATGGGAAGAAGCATGACGAATGTGCTGGGGAATGCCTTGGCCACCTCAGCGGTTTCCAAATGGGAAGGCCAGCTGGATAACCATGGCGGGGATCTTTAAGACATAAATTGCAGCTTACGCTGATGAATGGTCAATAGTGAATTTTATAAGTCTCATTATTGACCATTTGTTTTGTGAAATAGAAATGAAATCACTTTTAAAATCTTTCTGCAATGAATCTGCAACATCATAAAACCGGAATTACAGAAAACGGATTTACCGTAATCAACAATATTTTTTCCGATCATGAAATCCGGAGCATCAGCAAGGTGATCCAAAATACAGATCCTTCAAAAGAAACCTTCCGGAAATCGGACGACCTGTTTGCCATCCGGCAGTTTTTAAAGGAAGTTCCCGGAGTGCAGGATCTCATCTTTAATGAAAAGATGAAAACCGTCATCAGGGAAATTTTCGG
>JAKOOG010000166.1 GCA_022701545.1 Weeksellaceae bacterium
CTCCCGATGCACCTGCCGTACCCAAAATGAAATTATACACTTTTAAAGATACAAAAGATATGAAATGGTCTCCGGATATGGAAAAGGTACTCCGGATATCATCCTCCGTTAGAAAAGAATCACCTGCGGTAGCCAGAAAAAGAGCCAAGCTGGAAAAAGAGAGAGCCAGGCTGGACGAAAAGAGAGCCAAGCTGGAAGGCGAAAGGGCAAGACTGGAAGTGGAGAGAAGAACATTGGACGGTGACCGGAAAATCTATGTCTTCAACAATGTTTCCAAAAAATTTCCAGCTGAAAAGAATTTTAGAGTAAATACCGATAACATCAGGATTAACCTGAAAGATCAGTCTCTTGTAGGCTCAGGCATTAAAAATCTGAGCGGAAATACGGAAAATACCAAAATCTATATCAACGGGAAAGAATCGACCAACGAACAGATGCAGGAGCTTGATCCCAAAAAGATAAAGACGGTCAACATCAATAAAACTTCAACCGACGGATCGAAAACGACCGGCGAAATCAGGATCGAAACAAAATAAAAAACACTAAGGGATCTCTATTATATTTCGGAAATGTACAGATTGGTTTAACATCGATCTTACACGAAAAAAATGGAAATTATAACCAATAAGAATTAATCATGAAGAATTTTTTAGCTTTCGGATGTCTAGTGTTAGGCATTCTTGCCCAGGCACAGATCAACAGATTTTTCTATGAATACAAATTCATTCCGGATTCCAACAATAAGGAAGACGTAAAAAATGAAATGATGTATCTTGATATAGACCAGAAAGGTTCCACCTACTACAGCCGCGATAAATTTGTCTCCGATTCCCTCACGAATGTCGAAATTCAGAAACAGTTGAAAGCTTTTTCCGGAAATATGAATGTTAACCGGAAAGAAAAACAGGGACAGGTATCCTTTAAAGTGACCAAAACATATCCTGATTTTACCACCTATCTTTTCAGGAATATTTCCTCGGACCGGTACAAGATAAAAGAAAGCCAGAAGCCGGAGTGGAAAATCCTTTCGGATAAGCAGAAGATAGGAGAATACAATACCCAAAAGGCGACCACCAGTTTTGGAGGGAGAGAATGGGTGGCATGGTTTTCAACGGATATTCCCTTTCAGGACGGCCCTTATAAATTCTACGGATTGCCTGGGTTGATTGTAAAAATTGAAGATGCGACAGGGTCACATACCATGACTTTGGTGGGAAACAAAAAGATTGCTGAAGTTCCAGCATCTGAAAAAGAGCCCGAACTGCCTCAGAACATCAGGGTTTTCGGAATGGGAGGAAAGGAACTCGAAGTAACAGAAGACCAGTTCAGAAAAGTCTGGAAAGACTATGTGAACGATCCTACTAAAAACATGAGGCAGATGATGGCGGGAAGCGGTGATGTGAAAATGAGCTTTAAATTCAAAGATGCCAGCGGAAAGGAAGTTTCAGATCCCAACCAGGTGATGCGGGCTATGGAGAAAAATACCAAAGAAAGATTGGCCAAAGACAATAATCCCATTGAACCGGATCTGGTGAAGTAGAACAATAACGTAATATTCATATTCAGCAGGGTGAAAAATCATTTTTCATCCTGTTTTTATTTTTGTTATCTTTAAATATACCAATATCACAAATAAACAGACTATGACAGAAAAAGAAAAATGTGCACAGGGGCTTCTGTATAATGCAAATTATGATCAGGAACTCATCAATGAAAGGATACTAGCAAAAGACCTTTGCCGGGAATACAACAACCTGAAAAATTCAGATTCTGAAGGCAGAACTTCCTTACTCAGAAAAATTTTAGGCAATACAAACGGAAATATTTGGATTGAACCGACCTTCTGGTGCGATTACGGATCCAATATCGAAGGGGGAGAAAATTTTTATGCCAACCACAACCTGGTGATTTTAGACTGTGCGAAAGTTAGCTTTGGAAATAATGTTTTCATTGGCCCGAACTGCAGCTTTTATACGGCTAATCATCCGATCGATGTGAAGCAGCGGAATGAAGGCCTCGAATCTGCCCATCCGATAAAGGTCGGAGACAATGTATGGTTCGGCGGAAATGTTGTCGTGCTTCCGGGAATTACCATCGGGAATAACTCCGTGATCGGAGCGGGAAGTGTCGTAACAAAGGATATTCCGGATCATGTCGTTGCCGTCGGGAATCCTTGCCGGGTCATCAGAACGATTACGGAAAATAACAATCAGCAATAAAAAAGCGCGGAAAGAAAATTTCCGCGCTTTTTGCTGTATATGATAATCAGCGATTAAGCCAATTTCTGGGAATCTGCAACAAACTGAGCCAGTCCGTTATCCGTTAAAGGGTGTTTCAGCAAGCTCAGGATCGGAGGAAGCGGAGAAGTAATCACATCAGCACCAATCTTCGCACAGTCGATGATGTGCATCGCGTGACGGATGGAAGCCGCTAAAATCTCTGTTTCATACATATAATTGTCGAAAATCAGCCTGATCTCCTGAATTAAGTTCAGTCCGTCAGTTGAAATATCATCTAACCTTCCTAAGAAAGGAGAAACATACGTCGCTCCGGCTTTCGCTGCAAGAAGCGCCTGTCCCGGAGAGAAGATCAACGTACAGTTGGTTCTGATGCCTTTATCTGAAAAATACTTTAACGCTTTGATTCCGTCTTTGAGCATCGGGATTTTTACCACGATGTTCGGATGGATCGCTGCCAGCTCATCTCCTTCTTTGATCATTTCTTCATAAGTCGTAGAAAGTACTTCCGCGGAAATATCGCCGTCTACGATCTCACAGATCGCTTTATAATGGTTCTTGATTGCTTCTGCTCCCCGGATCCCTTCTTTCGCCATTAATGACGGATTGGTGGTAACGCCGTCAAGGATTCCAAGATCTTTTGCTTCTTTGATCTGCTCTAAATTGGCCGTGTCAATAAAAAATTTCATTTGTTTTGAGATTTATTTAGTACAAAGATAATCATTCCGTTTTTGAGGAGGAAATTAATTTTGGTTAAGGTTAAAAAGGGAACAGTGAATGGTCAATCGCTTCGTTTGTCAAGGTAAAATTCATCTTCACTTGTGAAGCAAAATCGACTATTAACAATAACAAAAGGTAAAGAAAAAAGATCCGATTTTTCGGATCTTTTAACATTATGAATTTAAAGCCTGGCTTAATTTCACGGCCTCCTGATTAGAAGGATCATATTGTAATGATTTGGCAATATGTTCCTTGGCTTTATCAGGGTTATTCTGCTGTTCGGAGAAAGCGACGTAGAAGTAGGCGTACGCCAGATTCTTCTTACTCTGTTCCACCTCTTCCGGTTTTACGGTAGCAATGTATTTCTCATAAGCCAGTTTGGCGTTGGCATCATCTTTTGCAGACTGATAGGCATACGCCTGGCTGTAATAAGACGGTGCCCAATCCGGCAGCAATGCCGATATTTTTTTCCAGGTATCTACGGCATTGGTCCAGTCGGATGCTTCCTGATAGGCTCCTGCCAATTGGGCCAGGGATTCCGTATCTTTTGGATTGGCTTCAATCTTCTTCTTAAGTGCATCGATGGCCGGATTTCCCGTTGCCTGTACGGTTGTACTGGCTGTTACTGTAGTGTCCGTCTGAGTCGTTTGTGCATTGGCAAAACTTACGGCTCCTGTCAATATCAAACCTGCTAAAAGGTTTTTGTTCATTTTTGTCATTTTCATAATTCCTACATTTTAAACGTGTTATAAAGGTAGCCAATTACAATTTCCTGAAAAAATAAAATTCAGAAGCTTTAAGGTTTTTTAGAAAACATTAACGGGAACCACTATTTTTTTACCATAATTTTAGATTCGAAGCAGTTTGGATTATCTTTGTAAGAGACAATTAAGCTTAAAAATCTATGAACATTATACTCGCATCCACCTCTACGCTTTTCGGCGGACAGTACCTGGAATATTTAAAGGACGAAATCATTAAATTATATGAAGGAATCGATGAAATCATCTTTATCCCTTTTGCAAGACCTGGCGGAATTTCTCACGATGAATATACGGAAAAGGCAAAATCTTTCTTTAATTCCATCAATATCAAAGTGAAAGGGCTTCACGAGTTTGCGGATAAAATAGAAGCCGTTAACCAGGCCAAAGGTTTTTTTACAGGCGGCGGAAATACTTTTCTGCTGGTTAAAACGTTGCATGAAGAAGGGCTGATGTATCTATTGAAAGAAAATGTTGAAAGCGGCAAACCATATCTGGGCTGCAGTGCCGGAAGCAATATCGGCGGGCAGAATATGAAAACCACGAACGATATGCCGATTGTTTATCCTCCCAGCTTCGATTGCATGGGATTGGTTCCGTTCAACATCAATCCGCATTATCTCGACCCCAACCCCGATCTGAAACACAACGGGGAAACCAGGGAAACCCGGAT
>JAKOOG010000189.1 GCA_022701545.1 Weeksellaceae bacterium
ATAAAAAGCCGCCCGAATAAAAATCCGGACGGCTTTCCCAATATAATTTGCTTTTATTTTTTAATAAGCTTCACCGACTGACGGGTACCGTCTTTCATAAGAATCTGTACAATGTATGTTCCGGATACCAGATGGCTCAGAGAAAGCTTCTGCTCAGCCTTTACATCCTGCATTACTAATTTTCCGGAAGCATCAAAAATACCCAGTGAGCTGATCAGCTCAGGCCTGTCGATTGTCACGGTATCGGAAAAAGGATTCGGATAGATTTTTACGGTTTCCTTTCTGCCTGTTTCCGATGTTGAAAGCGTGGAATCCACCGTTACCGTAACAGGACTTCTGGCCGACTCGCATTTATTTCCGACTTTCCAGTCATAAAAATAATAATAAAGACCGGTGTTAGGCGTATTGGCAGGAGCAGCGGCCGTAGTAGCATATTTTATATCTATTAAATTCTGAACACTGTTAGGATATCCGAAATAGCCGGCAGTCGAATTCGATTCATATAACAATCCGTCTATACCGGTCCAGCCTCGGGGACGTAATTTATAATTGGTTCCCGGAAAAATCGGGAAATCGAGACTGATAACCTGCGCTACAGGTGCGGAGACAGGAGCACCTACTACATTTACTGTCTTCGTATTAACGATAACCCCGTTGGAATCGATAACATCAATGGTTAATGTTCCGGAAGCACTGGTTGTACTGAGAGGATATACGGTTACACTCTCCAATACCAAATAGCTTAAGGCATCAAAAACAAGCCCGAAGTTAGTGGTTCCAAACCCCGTAAAAGCACCTCCGTTGGTATAAATCGCCCTCCCTGTAGGGATGCCGGAAGTTCCCGTAAACGTGCTCACATAATAATTGGTCGTAGCCGTTAATGCAGGTGTTGTAAAAGGATTTCCCGTAAACATCAGGTTACCTCCGTTCGGTGCATCATACCAGCTGTAACTGGCGGATGATGACGGATTAGCTGTAAGAATGGCCTGATGGTTCGGATAAATTGTTGCCCCGTTTACAGAAGGAGCAGCGGGAGGGTTGCTGCATTTTGTGGTGAATATCATCGTATCCAGTGACCATAAACTCACATTTCCACTGCCACAGTTTGAGCGTACCCACGCATAGTAAGTGGTTAATGGATTCAAGTTGCTTATCTGATAGGTAGTACCCGGGACATTCGAAACGGTAGGGGCCGTCGAAGATGTCGGTGCCGTAGGACTGGTACTGTAATAAATATCATATCCTCCCGGTGATGACGCAGAGGTGTTCCACGACAAGTTTGCAGAAACCGATGTAAGATTATTTACGGCAATACCGGTCGGGGTGTAACAGCTTGGCGGCGTCCATGTGTAGACAAGACCTGCCGGGGGCATTCCGGGCACGGTACCTACGGTATTAAAGGCCTGTGCTGAATTGTTGGCGGTTCCGGCTACGGAAGCTGTGAATGCGGCAGTTGTCGGATTCAGACGGTTGTTGAATTCGGCATTGGAAGCACCTCTTATTCCTATTTCAGCGGTACTGTTTACCGTCGTGCTTCCAGCCAGATACGATCCCTGGTCATAGGCTATCTGAATAACGTTTGAGATCTCTTTTAATCTGATCTGAAAAGAAAATGAGTAGACGATAGTGCTTACTGTTGAAGCATTCGGTCTGAAGTTGGTCCACTGGATAATGAATTCCCTGTTGGGAGCACTTCCCTCAACTCCGTATGAGATCTTCCCTGTTTTTCCGTTTATATTATAAAAACTTGAAATATCACGTCCCCATGCAGATACCGCCCCCTGGTAAGACGTATTCCCTGAAATAGGATTGGTATAAAAAGGAGACGGAGCTACAGAACCAAATGTGATAAACCCGTTGGATGAAACATTAAGAGAAGTATAGGAAGTCCCATTAAATCTGAAAGCAAAAGGTATATTAACTGCAGAAACCACACTGTTAAGGTTCAACGTTGCGGTATTATCTGTTGCGGCAGCCACTACCGTCTCATTAGCAACAGGAGTATAAACCGAACTGGATTGTGAAAAGGTGTAGGCTATAATCTGTGCTTTACAGTTTTCATCCGGCGACAATAAAAAGGCGGCCAAAACCGTCAGAAATTTAAAAAAGGAAAGTCTATTTTCTTTTCCTGGATTTCTTTCAATTGTACTCAATTTTAACGGTTTGTTAAAGGGATAGAGTTTCTCCATTTTTCGTAGATTTTTAATTGTACGAAAATAGCTGTCCAATTTACAAATACAAAGGAAAGCTATACCATTTTTATAGAATATTCATGATTCCGGTAGGCAATAAATTACTTAACCATTTGATTTTCATAGGGTATAATTCCATGTACTTCTTTTCTTAAATTTCTGCACTTTCTGTTCAACTTCATGGTCTTTTTCATCAGAAACAGAATAACAGGCAGGAAAAGCAGTAAGATAATACCTATTAATAAAAAGTATTTCAGGTCGGTTTCTTTTTTCTTTACCGCATATTCCTCGTCTTCCTGTTGTATCAGTTTATTCACCAGGTTGGCCGCCATCTGGTTGTATTTGCTGGCACGACGCATGTACAGATTCTGATAATAGTCGTGTTTTGCGACGTCATTCTTTTTTAGAAAATTATCTGCCAACAGTTTGTAAATATCGTTTTCGACCGATTTTTTTACCTGAATATTTTTTTGATCATTCAATATTCCGAAGAGAATAGCATTGGAACGCTCAGGATTATTCTGTACAGAATAAATCTTGGCTTCTGCAAGAGCGGAAGTTGTTTCCAGCCTTTCCACAAACAAGGGCGGATATTTATTTGGAGAAGATTCCAAATCTACTTTGGCTGATGCGAAGTTCTGTTTTGCCAGGTCAAAACGCTTCTGATCGATCAGTGCCCATCCTTTGTTGATATAGGCAAATTTAAGATTGATCTTTGCAACAGGCTCTTTTGAAATGAGATATTGGTGAATGGCCTTATCAAAATAGGACAAGGCGATATTTCCGTCCATGCTGCTGAAGTAGTTCATGGCTTTCAGGTAAAATATATTTCCGCGGATGACGTTCATCGAATCGGGAACGGCGGAGGAAGACAGCAGCTGCTCGGCCTGATCCAGATTTGTGCGTAATTTTTCAGTCAGCTGTATAGACTGATAGGTATTCCCAAGTAAAGTTAAAGCCTTGATTTTTATAATGAGATCATTGTCTTCGGTGGCATTCTCCAGGGTCAGGTTGCCATATTTGATCACATCCAGAGGCTTTTCCAGAATATTGGAAGTATTGGTAAGAACAAACAGGCTCCGAACCTTATTTTCATGGGTTAAGGAATGCTCTTTTAATAAATTCCGGGCAAGGCCAAACGATTTTTTAGGATCCGAAAGCATTAATTTTTCAGCTTGTGCCAATGCCTTATCTTCTTCAGGACGATCTGTCCTGCAGGAAAAGCATGAAAACATCAATATGATAAAAATGAATACTTTCATTCTTCTTCTTTATGGGTTAACAATTGGATATAATGGGCAGGTGACAGACCATTTACAGCCTTAAATGCTGCTGCAAAAGCGCTGTGTGTTGAAAAGCCACTTTCTTCTGCAAGGTATTTTATTTTGTAATTCCGATAGACGGTATGTTCTTTTAATTTACCGGTAATATAATTGATTCTCAATTCATTGATGTAAGTATTGAAGTTTTTCTGTTTGTGCTTGTTTATTATTTCCGATAAATATTTGGTATTGGTATCCAGTTTTTTGGCAAGGCTCTGGAGGGAAATATCGGGACGGATGTAATCGGTTGTCTTCTCAAAATCCTGCAGCTTCAGCAACAGCAGGGTCTCCGTTTTCTCAGAAATTCCCTGAGACTGAACGGCTTTTCTATCCTGATTTGATCTTAGCTTGATCCTGAAATCTTCATATTCCCTGATTTGACTCCTGATATGAAAAAGCCTTACCGAAATAAAAATAATCAGCAGTACCGCAATGCCCAAAACAGAAAATAAAATATAACGCCTGGCAGTTATTGCTGAATTCAGCTCATTCCTGTAATTTTCTTCCAGGATGCCAAACCATTTGTTTTTGGCTGAAAAAGCAACTCTGTCAATGGCATTAAACAAAACCTCCTTTTTCTGTACTGCTTCCTTATAATCCAGATACTGGTCGGTTTTCGAATAATAAATGACCAAAAGATCATAATACCGGTATTTCAGGTATACATTTGTGCTTTGCTCAAGGCTTTCTTCAGGAAGTTCGGCTATTAGTATACCGGCCGCTCCGGATATGTTATTTTTAAGCAAATATTTGATGTAGAGAATTTTAAAAACGGGATCATTTTTATAAAGATTTCTGATCTGGTTCAGAAAATCCTGATACCGGCGGCCGGAATCATGCTGAGCCAGGTATTCCGAAAAGGTAAGCATATTTTCCCGCTGCACTTCAGGATGACAGGGCCGGATCTCTTTAAGAACCACCAACAGCTCTTCCGAATCCACTGGCTTTCCATTACCGGATATACGGGTCATCAGCTGCCCTATTTTTTTGGAAAACCGGTAATCATTGTTCAGCGGCATATCCTTAGGATAGAAAGTATCGCTGATATTAAATGAATACAGAATGTTTCTCCTTAAAATCATCAGGTCAGGAAAAAAATGTTCATTTTCTTTCGATATAATTTTCAGAGCATCTGTGAGGTTATTCTGATAATAAAGCGATTTTGCCCTCAAATAGATCAGCCGGTCCGATTCTTTATCATCAAGCTGAAAATTTTTCTCTATGTAATCCAGTACTTCCATGGACCTTTCCGGAGAAAGAACAATTTCATGGGCTGCCTTTCTGAAGAGTTGATTCTTTTCCGGATTTCCTGTCCCTGCCAGGACAAGAGAGAATACCGTCATAAAAATAAGAGAAAAGAATTTCAACACACCGTATTTTAGATGATAAAATTAAGTTTATTTTTAGAGAATCCTTTCTACTCATTAAAAAAAATAACAGAAAGAATGAAAATTTTGCAAGAATTTATAAGAAATCCAAAATTTTTGATATTTGATGAAGGAATAAAAATTCCTTTATATAACCAAAAGAATCATGAGATTTTAGAATGGAGAACCTGTAAGCAGGCGAACAATGAAAGATGTGATCTGATGTATCCTGATGAATGAATACGCTCCGTATTTATTCAAAAATAGAATAGCTTAAAAAACTTTCAGGGGTTTTGAATCCCTGAAAGTTTAATGGACCGATATAATTTATACGAGAACCATGTTGTTTCTTCTCGGGGCTTTATCACAAAGGATATCGGCGATGCTTTTTGAGATCTGATTGCCTTCCGTAAGGTTATCCAGCCAGAAAAATTCTCCGGCCGCGTTGATTTCTATAAAGTAATACTCATCTTCCGGCGAAACAATCATGTCGATCGCTCCGTAATCGACGTGGTAAACATCCAGGAGTTCCAGCAATTTCGATTCGATGTCTGCAGGAAGTTTTGCCGGGATCCATTTATCAATCAGGTTGATGCCGTCTTTCCTCCAGTCTACTTTTGCTCTTTCCGATTGCTGGGAATCGATTTCAAAGGCATAGACATCGCGTCCCACAATGGTTACCCGAAGCTCTTTTTTCTTTTCTATTTTTTTCTGGAACTGCATCGGGCAGTACAGCAACGTATCCAGTTCTTCGAGTTTTTCTTTGCTGATGATATTGGTGAAAACCACATTCTCCACTCCATCTTCATAAATCGCGAAGCCGGTCTGCATTTTGGCGATCACACTATGGTGCTTCAGTACAAACTGCCTGGCTTCTTCAGGGTTATTGGTAATGCAGGTTTCCGGAATTTTAAGTCCGATCTTATCTGCAATTTTCAGCTGCTCTTCTTTGCTGTCCAGTCTTCGGTAGACGCTCGGCTTACCCAGCGAGTAAACATCCGCAGATTCAAAAAAACCGAAAAGCGTGTTTCGGATTTCGCCCAGCGCAGCCCCCAGGAATTTCCCTTCGAGTTCTTCTTTCAGGCCGTTCGCCATATTATAAGCCCTTCTGTACCAGATGGCTGAGATATCATCCAGGCGGTATTTCTTCTCCGGAGTTTCGAGAATGGTGATCCATTCCCCATCTTCAAAACGGGTCGAAAGCTTATTCTGCAAAGGGTAAAGATCAACATCGAAGCGGATGACTTCATATCCGTTTTTATCGATGTATTCCGTTACTTTTTCGATGGAGAAATTATCTCCGGTATGGGTGATGATTAAAATTTTATTCATTGGTTTTCATTCTTTTGATAAGGTTATCGGCAATTTTTTCGGCAATCGGGAAACCCAGCTCTTTCTGAAGCATGCCCCATTCTCCCTGAGGATTTACTTCCAGGAAATAGTAATTTCCGTCTTTGCTTTTGATCATATCAATGGCTCCCATGTACAGGCCCATTTCCTTCATCATGGTAGTAAGGCTGGCTTTAATAGTTTCAGGCAATGCGTATCCGGACCAGAAATAATCTCCCTGAGCAATACGCCAGTCCGTATGTTCACTGTTGTTGATTTTTCCAGTAAAAAATTCTCCTTTCAGGTAAACGATCCGTAATTCATATTCCTTTTCGATATAAGGCTGGAAAATCATCGGACAGTATTCGATATCGTCGATATATTCCAGGGAATCTGCATCAATAATGTGGGTGGAAAGCAGATTTTCCCCACCCATCGATTTTGAAATAACCCCGTGTAGCTTGGCAATCATCTTTCCGTTGCAGCTTTGGAGGAAAAATTCCCTTATCTTCCGCGCATCATTGGAAAAAAGGGTCTGTGGAACGATTAAATTATGCTTTTTGGCCAGTTTCAGCTGGTGGATTTTATTGCCGTCTATTTTATTTTCCGCTTGAAGCGGATTGATCCAGGGCACTTCTTCCAGCAAGGTAAACAGGTTATAGCGGAGGCTGGCATACTCTTTCAGGAAAATTTTAGCATACGCCTCGTCCAGTTCTTCCGGAACGGTAATTCCCCACGATTTCCGATGCCAGACCGCTTTTACGGCCCTGGAATCAAGCCTGTTTCCGGATTCATCCGTCAGTTCAAAAAAATCTTCCCGAATGCTGATTTTCTGGAGATGATTCAAACGGTCGGAATTCAGCCTGAAATAAGGAATATCCTTTATTTTTAAATAGTCGGAAAAGAGATCGATGTTGTAAAAATCCTGAGAGTGGGTGATGCATAAAATCATATTGCCGATGTATTAAAAAAGGAAACTTAAAATGTAAGTTTCCCCGATATAATTTGTAAATGTGTACTGAAAATGCATTAAACGGCAGGTGCATCATCATCACCGTCCGATGGATACTTCATAGTATGCATCATATCCTGCGTCGGCTTCGTTACCGTATCAGCAACTTTTGATGTAACAACATTATCCTGTGTAGCCAGGGTAACGTCTCCTCCGCCTTTGATTTTTTCAGGATCTTGGATTTGTTTCTCCAGAAACGATGCGAAAAAAGGCTTCTTTTTTGAATTCTTGTTTTTCATATAATTTAATTTTGATTGTACTGCTATTTGTTATTAAGGTGCCGGAGTATGAGGGTCATCTCCCGGTGGTACCGGATCGTATCCGCCATCGTCGCTGTCGGAAGGAAACTTTAAGGTGATCGGGCCATCAATGGTAGGAGAAGTCACAGCATCTCTTTCAGGAATGGTTACCATATCGGCCTTAGGATTGGTAGCACCGCCCTGAATTCCTTCAGGATGTTCGATCTGCTTCTCCAGAAGCGAAGCAAAAAAAGGCTTTTTGTCTTTCTTTTTCATAATGTTTGTAATTTGAATGGGTTGGTTTGGTTTAGCTTTTATAATTCGTTTCCGCCTTCATCGCTGTCTGACGGATATTTCATGCTTACGGTATCTTCTCCCGGTTTGGTAAGGTTATCTCCCGGTGGTGAAGTGACATTGTCTTTCAGTACTCCGGTAGAAGTTTCAGAACCTCCCTTTATTTTTTCGGGATCATGGATTTGCTTTTCGAGGAAAGAAGCAAAAAATGGCTTTTTAGATTTCTTATTTTCCATAGCATTAATATTTAGTGATTTAGGTGTCACTAAAGTATTAAAAAAATTCACACCAAGAAGAATAAATGTGCGTTTTAAGAAAATTTTAACAAATCTGAATTTATAAGAGATTGTACTATACGATATTCAGAAATTCTTTAACCACCCTGGCAAAATCAACGGGATTCTCTGCCTGTACCCAGTGTCCGGCATTTTTTATGGTGACGAATGCTGCTTTCGGAAACTGCTGTCTGATGGCAAATTGATCCTGTGGAAGGATATAATTTGATTTTTCCCCGGCAATAAATAAAGTTTCCCCACCGAATATTCCAAATTTAATGGCGTTGGAAACAAACTGGTTGTATTTTTCAGCTAAGGTTTTCAGATTGAACCTCCAGTTCAGTCTCTTATTTTCGTCCCAATACAGATTTTTCGTTAAAAACTGAATGGTCGATCTCTCCGGAATATACTGGCTTAAAACCGCTTCTACTTCGTTCCTGGAATTCACCGTATTGAAATCCACCGTTTCCAGTGCTTTAATAATTCCCTGGTGGTGCGGCGGATACGCTTTTGGAGCAATATCAACCACAATGAGTTTCTCTACTTTTTCAGGATATTTTATGGCAAACTGCATCACCGCTTTCCCCCCTAATGAATGCCCCAGAATATGGGCTTTCTCCATTCCGTAATGATCCATATAATAAAGAATGTCATCTGCCAGATCGTCGTGAGACATGTCCTCCGAGTGGAAGCTTCTCCCGTGGTTCCGGAGATCGATGAGATGGGTCGGCATCATTTCCCCGAAATCTTTCCCGAAGCTGCCCCAGTTGTCAAGCATCCCGAATAAGCCATGGAATACCAGCAATGGAGTATTTGAAAGATTTTCGCCGAATATTTTTGAATTTAGGATTTGCATAATAACGTCTTTAGATAGGGTTGGAAGATGGATGCTGGAAGCGGGAAGTTTTCGGAGATGAAAATTTCAGCTTTTGGCATTTTAAATTGTTCTTACTGTTTTGGTTGGATGATGGGTGCGGGATGATGAAAGTTTGCAGAGGTGAAATTTTTAATTTTCCTTTAATAATATAAACATCACTATAAACTTTGTGCTCACTAACCTCGAGCTTCCATCATCCAGCCTAATTACCATTTCGCCAGTCTCTTCAAATAAGCCTGAACCGTATTCTCCAATCCCATATACAGGGCTTCGGAGATCAGAGCGTGTCCGATGGAAACTTCCAGCAGGTTCGGGATATGATCGGCAAAATATTTTAAATTGTCTAAGCTTAAGTCGTGTCCGGCATTGATTCCCAGTCCGAAATCGGCTGCAAGCACTGCCGTATCGTAATAAGGTTTTATTGCCGCTTCTTTGTTCTGTGTATAATTTTTTGCGTAGGCTTCCGTGTATAATTCGATCCGGTCTGTTCCGGTTTTGGCAGCATATTCTACCATTTCGGGATTCGGGTCGAGGAAGATGGAGGTCCGGATGCCTGCATTTTTGAACTCGGCGATGATCTCGGTAAGAAAGTCAAGATGTTTTTTGGTGTCCCAGCCGGCATTGGAGGTAATGGCATCGTCTGCATCGGGAACCAAAGTTACCTGCTCGGGTTTTACTTCCAGCACCATATCGATAAAAGGCCGGTGCGGGTTTCCTTCAATATTAAATTCCGTAGTCACCAGCGGTTTGAGGTCGTAAACATCTTTTCTGGTAATGTGTCTTTCGTCCGGCCTCGGGTGGATGGTAATGCCCTGTCCGCCGAATTCCTGGATCTTTACGGCTGCTTCCGTTACGCTGGGTGTTTCTCCTCCCCTTGCATTCCTTATGGTTGCAATTTTATTAATGTTTACGCTTAGTTTTGTCATTTTTAATGATAAATTTTTAAATACGGCCTTACGGACAATACATTAAGTACAAATCAGCCTGGCTTTTAAATCTGTTCAGCATCAATGATACCGTCCGTCCTGTTTGATAATTACACCGCTGCAAAGCTATTGATAAAATACAGATTCCAAAAACGAAAAGCTGGTTTTCCTTACTGAGATTTCGCATAGAATCTCATT
>JAKOOG010000193.1 GCA_022701545.1 Weeksellaceae bacterium
GCGGAAAGATGTGGATGTCCCGGAATTTGTGAACCTCGATCTGGAAGGGAAATTCCGGGTGTTCTATGCAAGAGGAAACAAAAACTTCGTGGAAATAGAAACCTACCCGAATGTGGCGGATAATCTGGATGTTGAAGTCGATGATAAGACTTTAATCATTAAAGAAAAGCGCGGAACAAAAGGCGTGGATTTTTATAACGTCACAATCTACTCTAAATACAATCTTGAAAAAGTGGCCATTTCCGATTCGGTGGAGATGAATATTTCAAGCGAAATTAAGACCGATAATTTTAAGCTTAATTTAAAGAATTTCGCTACTTTTATGGGTTCGGTAAATACAAGAAGGGCAGAGGTGGAAATGCAGAACCGAAGCAGGGCCAACTTTTTGGGACAAACCAAAGATGCCGTAATCAAAATTTCCGATACGGCAAGCCTGATCGCCCCCTACTGGAAAATCGAAAACCTGAAGATCGATTCCAAAAACGGAAATTATGCGGAAGTGAATGTTAAAGATTCCCTGAAAGGTCATGTTCAGAATACGGCAAAATTTATGTATTACAATGACCCGATCCGGGCATTTAAAATAGATAAGGATACCAGGGTAGAGAATAAGAAACTGGAGTAAACTCCGGATGAGGTATGCTGGAAGCTGGAAGTTTATCGGAATTCCGCATTTCTTAAAACACAAACATATCGAAAAAAAATTAGCTCATGAGTTTTAAGTTTGAGAAACTGATCATATGGCAGAAATCTATGGAATTCGGAGAGGAAATTTTTAAGATTTCCCGGAATTTCCCTAAGGAGGAATTGTTTAATCTAGTTTTACAGATAAGAAGAGCTTCCGATTCGATTGCTTTGAATATTTCTGAAGGAAGTATTTTACAGTCAAAACCGGAATTCCAAAAATTTCTGGGATATTCGATTCGTTCTTTAGCTGAAGTTGTAATGTGTTTATACAAAGTAAAGAACAGAAAATACATTACAGAAGACGATTTTAGTAATTTATATAATCAAAGCTATAGTCTTATAAATCAAATTATAGCATTTAGAAATCAAATAAAAGAATAATAATAGGCTGGAATATAAGAGTTTGAAGCAGGAAGACTTCCATCTTCCATCTTCCAGCCAATGGACTACAAAATACAAATATGACAACATTAGAAAAAGCTAAACTTTGGTTGCACGAATCATTTGATGAAGAAACGAGAAATGCGGTACAATTATTAATTGACGGCAACTCGCCGGATCTGGAAGACTCTTTTTACAGACCGCTGGAATTCGGAACCGGAGGGATGAGAGGAATTATGGGCGTAGGAACCAACCGTTTAAATAAATATACGTTAGGCCAGGCAACACAGGGACTTGCAAACTATATGTTAAAGCAGTTTCCAGGTGAAGAAATCAAAGTGGCCATTGCCTATGATGTGAGAAACAACTCCAGAGAATTCGGAAAACTGGTAGCCGATGTACTGACGGCCAATGGAATTAAAGTATTGCTTTTCAAAGACCACCGTCCAACGCCGGAATTATCTTTCACGGTAAGAGACAGACACTGCCACGGAGGAATCGTATTAACGGCTTCCCACAACCCGCCGGAATACAACGGATATAAAGTATATTGGAATGACGGTGCACAGATCGTTCCGCCGCATGATGAAGCGATTATTGCCGAAGTGCTTTCCGTACAGTTCGACAAAATAAAATTCAACGGCAACGATGATCTGATCGAATGGATCGGAGAGGAGCAGGACGAAGTATATATCGATGCCTGTATCGAAAATTCGACCTATCAGAATGTCGGAAAAGAAAATTTAAATATCGTTTTCACATCCATTCACGGGACAACCTATACCACCGTTCCCAAAGCTTTGGAAAAAGCAGGTTTTAAGAAAATCGACCTGGTAAAGGAGCAAATGATCCCGAGTGGTAATTTCCCGACCGTTGATTCCCCGAATCCTGAAGAGCCGGCTGCCCTTGAAATGGCGATGGACCTTGCCAAGATTACCAATGCCGATATTGTTATCGGGACAGACCCGGACGGGGACCGATTGGGAATTGCCGTAAGAAACCTGGACGGAGAAATCGAATTGCTGAACGGAAACCAGACCAATACGATCCTGACGTATTACATCCTGAACGAATGGAGAAAACAGGATCGGATTACCGGAAAAGAGTTTATCGGTTCTACGATCGTAACGTCTGACATTTTCTTTGATATTGCGCAGAAATTCGGTGTGCAGTGCAAAGTGGGATTAACCGGCTTCAAGTGGATCGGAAAAATGATCCGCGATGTGGAGGGAAAAGAAAAATTCATCTGCGGTGGGGAAGAAAGTTTCGGCTTTATGACCGGAGATTTTGTTCGTGATAAAGATTCCTGCGGAAGTATTGTTCTTGCCTGTGAGATTGCGGCATGGTGCAAAGCCAACGGAAGAACCATGTATGATTACCTGATCGAGATTTATCAGGAAACCGGAATGTATTACGAAGGTCTTGTCAATCTGGTACGAAAAGGAAGAGACGGCGCAGAAGAAATCCAGAACATGATGAAAGAATTCCGTGAAAACCCTCCGAAGCAGTTGGCAGGCTCTCTGGTAGAGGAAGTAAAAGATTTCAAGGAGCAGACGAATTTCATCATTTCAAAAGGAGAAAAAGAAGTAATGAACGACATTCCAAAATCGAATGTGCTGATTTATTACACGCAGGACGGAACGAAAGTCTGTGTAAGGCCTTCCGGAACGGAACCGAAGATTAAATTCTACATTTCCGTGAAAGATGACCTTGCTTCTGCTTCCGATTTCAGGGATAAACAGAAGTCATTGGAAGAGAAAATTGACCAGGTAAGAAATGACCTGCAGTTAGGATAAGACTTATTTAAGCAAATTATAAGTTAACCACAAAAGTCACAAAAGTTAATACTCTTTAAATTAGATAAGCAAAAGTTCTCAAAAGATTAAAAATCAAAGATTTTTAGAGACTTTTATGTTCTTTTTTACTACAGTAGTGATTAACTTAAATAAAATGTCAAAATCTTTTATGACTTTTGTGGTTTAAAAAAAATATAGCTAAAAAAATGCAGCAATATATTGGCTGGCAGTATACCAATGATTGCTAAACGATTATTGTTCAGTAATAATATTAAAATAAAAGTAAAAGTGAAAGTTTCAAAATTAGCGGCGAACCTGATCGGTTCTGAAATCGTAAAAATTGGTAATGAAGTAAATGATCT
>JAKOOG010000207.1 GCA_022701545.1 Weeksellaceae bacterium
GAGTATTCATCATCATCGATGATGACCGTTACCATGCTTTCGATATTGGCAATGGCTTTGAATTCATCGCTCATCTCTTCCGTATTTTCTTCATCCGGAGCGGTAAAATACTCAAACAATACCTGAATGGCCGGTACTTTTTTATCTTTTTTAAGGTAGTCCGCTACCCCTTTGATCATTTCCGAAGGACCGCAGATGAAATAGGTCGCTTCCTTTACATCAATCTCAGGATGCCTTTCAAAAAGCTGTTCCAGTTTATCCGGACAGATCCTTCCTTCAAACAGTTCATCCTCATGCTTTTCACGGCTTACGAGGTAAATCACTTTCAGCCTTCCGTTGAATTTCTGCACCAGTGCTTCAATCTCCGCTTTTTTCATCACATGGTTCATGCTCCGGTTGCTGTAAAACAGATACGCATTGGAATCCGGCTCCTGATATAAACTTTCTTTGATGTTGGATAGCACCGGGCTGATGCCGCTTCCTGCAGCCAGTCCGATATAGGTTTTTACATTGGTCGGGTGATAGGATGTATTGAAACCACCCATCGGAGGCATTACTTCCAGCACTTCATCCATGTGCAGGTGTTCGTTAAAGTAGCCGGAAACTTTTCCGCCTTCCAGCAGCTTTACCAATACTTCCAGCGTATTGCTTTTTTCGCTGGGGGCATTGCAGATGGAATAAGAACGCCGTTCTTCATTTCCGTCGATCATCATACGGAAATTAAGATACTGCCCCTGCCTAAACCTGAATTTATCCTTCAGCTCCTCAGGGATTTCCACGGCTACGTTCACGGCATCCGCTGTATCTTTCTGAACCTTTACGGTTTTTAGTTTATAAAATGAATTCATTATCTTTTGAGTATTCTGTTGATTTTTCCGCCTTCACATTTCGGCAGGCTGTCCTGGGCGTGAATTTTTACGGCGGTGGTAATGCCTACCCGCTTTTTTATTTCGTTTTCTATGTTTTTCCCGAAATTTCCGACAAAAGTAAGATATTCATCGGTATCTTTTTCCAGGTGGGAGGATTTTATAAAGTCGGCATCAATTTCCACATCGATATCCAGCGCTACGCACATCTGTTCTTTTTCCACCGGCGTCAGGTAATAATTCGGAACAACCCCCTGAACATGTGAAAACGCTTCCTCGATCTGACTTGGATAAACATTTACGCCTCTCACGATCAGCATATCGTCTGCCCTTCCGATGATCGGTTTCATCTTTACCATCGTCCGTTTTCCTTTTTCATCGTAATAAAGGCTGGTAATGTCGTTGGTCCAGTAGCGAAGTAAAGGCATGGCTTTTTTCGTTAAGGTCGTGATCACCAGAACACCCTCTTCGCCGAAAGGAACCGGCTGTTTCGTAACCGGGTCTAAAATTTCAGGATAAAAATGGTCTTCCCAGATGTAAGAGCCGCCTTTTTCCTCAAAGTCTTCCACAGAAACCCCGGGACCGATGATTTCGCTGAGCCCATATATATTAGTGGCGTGAACACCCAGTCTTTCTTCAATATGATGCCTGATGATTTCCGTCCATGGCTCTGAACCCAACACCGCATATTTCAGACTGATTTCTTCAGGAGCAATTCCTCTCTTCGTCAGTTCATCCGCAATCGTCAAGGCGTAGGAAGGTGAGCAACAAAGGACTTCGGGTTTAAAATCCATGATCAGATCGACCTGCCGGGAAGTCATTCCCCCTGAAATCGGGAGCACACTCATGCCCAGCTTTTCCGCGCCATAATGAAGTCCGAGTCCGCCGGTAAAAATACCATATCCATAGGCATTATGCAGCTGCATTCCCGGCCGGGCTCCTGCTGCATTCAGTGAACGGGCTACGACTTCGCTGAACAGTTCGACATCTTCTTTGGTATATCCTACCACCGTGGGCTTGCCGGTTGTCCCGCTGGAACAGTGAATCCGCTGCAGTTCGTTTTTCGGAACCGTGCATAATCCGAATGGATAGTTGTCTCTTAAATCCTGTTTGTAGGTAATCGGCAGTTTAGCAATGTCGTCAATGGATCGGATATCTTCCGGTGAAAGCCCCAACTCCATGAATTTCCCTGCATAAAACTCCGATTTCTCACCCAGATATCGTACCAAACGTACCAATCGTTCAGACTGCAAAGTCCGCAACTGATCCAATTGTAAATATTCCACTGAAAAATCCATAACTAAACTAACTAACATTTGTTAGGTGTAAATGTAAAAAGATTTTTTGTTTCTGCCAAATTTTTATGATTTTCGTCATGTGGG
This sequence comes from Weeksellaceae bacterium, assembly GCA_022701545.1. Classification (GTDB taxonomy): domain Bacteria; phylum Bacteroidota; class Bacteroidia; order Flavobacteriales; family Weeksellaceae; genus Chryseobacterium. The sequence goes on from JAKOOG010000207.1 coordinate 2,249, forward strand.
ACTTTTACCATTACGGAAAATGAGATTTAGCACTTAAGAAACATGAGATTTCAGAATAAATCTTTGCGCTTACCTTAGAGCACATGAGAAATAAAATCTTTGATTTAATTGGTAATGCGTCGAACCGTACAATGGCTGAGCAGCGCCTAAGCCCGGTTATTATCTACGAAACTTAAAGAAGTCTTTTGGAGAATTTTTAACCACAAAAGCGGCAAAAGATATTCATGCTGCAGAATAAATTTAATACACAGAAGGTTACAAAAGTTTTTAAATAATCTTTGAATTTTTTCTGATTTGCTCTAAAAATATTTTCAGCCAATAAGAAATTCTCTCTGTCACTGATGTGTTAAAAATAAACGCAGAAATCCGTGAACTCTTTGGGAGAATAAAAAAGCCAGCTTTAGATATTACGTTTCCCCAAAAGTCCAAACAGGATCTTATCCCGTATTTCATCGGTAATTTCCGTAGTGGATTCTGTGTTTCTTTTAAACCAGAAATAGGAATTGTTGAGGGTATGAAGAATAAACCTGGTGGTGAAAGACGGTGAGCGGAGTTCCCACTGCTCTGACTGGTAAATATCAGAGATCAACTGTTCCACTTCCTGCTGGTAATTTTTCCGGAGTTCCACAAATTCGGGGAGCCTCTCTTCCAGATGCTTCCATTCATTGGAATAGATATGGGTGACGTCCCGGTTCTGAAGAACCACGGATAAATGCTTTTCAATAAAGAGGTTCAGTTTTTCCCTCGGAGCTGCCTCTGTATTTTTCACCTGCTGAAGCTCATCGAAAAATTCCTGCGCAATGCCGAAACAGATCCACTCCAGGATTTCTTCCTTGGAACGGATGTGCGCATACAGGGAAGCAGCCTTAATATTCAGCCGGGTGGCCAGGTCGCGCACGGAGCTTCCCATATAGCCTTTCTCCTTGAAAAGTTCTACGGCAACGTCTAATATCTTTTTTTGTTTTTCTTTAAGTTCCATCAGGTAAAACACAAAAGTACTTATTTTGATTGTAAAACAGGATTCCGGTGATATGATTTTTCATGGCATCCGGAATCCAACTGCATTATTCACAATTAGCCTACTGAAATTTCTCCGGATTTTAACTATCGCTCCATTTGTTTAACTTTCAAAAACCTAAAGCTAATAAGATGCTCTCAAAATTATCATCTCATCACTTATGACGATTATTCCATAATTTTTAATTAAAACTGAACAAATCGGAAATTTTGTCAAATGATTTTTAAGTTAAAGATGCATATTTCGGAAATTTTGTCTTCATTTTTTAAAAATTCAACAATTGAATACTTTTTGCGATATTCCTTTCGAATTAAATGATTATACATGATGGAGGGCATCAGAAATTAGAAAATCTGATTTTTAAAATTAACATTTTATTAGACGCTTATGGTCTGAAATCTGATGTCTGAAATCAAAATAAAACTGAATAACATCAAAAATATAGAGATATGAATTTAAACCAATATACTGTAAAATCGCAGGAAGCCATCCAGGCTGCACAACAGGTAGCCATGGAATTCGGCAACCAGAGCATTGAGCCCCAACATCTTCTTGAAGGCATTTTTCAGGTGGATGAAAATATTTCGCCGTTCTTACTGAAAAAGTCTGAAGCCGATGCCGCTTTGGTGAGAGAACGCAACCGAGAAAATCTGGAAAAACTACCAAAAGTACAGGGAGGAGATATTTACCTTTCCCAACCGGCCAACAAAGTATTGCTGGACGCCCCGAATATCGCTAAAAAAATGGGCGATGAATATGTTACCATCGAGCATTTATGGCTTTCACTAATCGAAACCCACTCAGAAGTTTCAAAAATGCTGAAAGACATGGGCGTTACCCGGAACCTGCTGGAAGGCGGCATCAAAGAATTGAGAAAAGGAAGCAAGGCCACCTCGGCAAGTTCGGAAGAAACCTACCAGTCCTTAAACAAATATGCCAAAAATTTCAACGAGCTGGCAGCAGAAGGAAAGCTGGATCCCGTAATCGGCCGTGATGAAGAAATCCGGAGGGTACTGCAGATCCTTTCCAGAAGAACAAAAAACAACCCGATCCTGATCGGTGAACCGGGTGTAGGGAAAACAGCGATTGCCGAAGGAATCGCCCACCGGATTATTTCCGGAGATATTCCTGAAAACCTGATGGACAAAACCCTGTATTCACTGGATATGGGAGCCCTGATCGCCGGCGCAAAATACAAAGGGGAATTTGAAGAAAGATTGAAATCGGTGGTTAATGAGGTAATTAAATCCGACGGACAGATTATCCTTTTCATCGATGAGATCCACACGTTGGTCGGAGCCGGCGGAGGTGAAGGTGCCATGGATGCTGCCAATATTCTGAAGCCGGCCTTGGCAAGAGGTGAATTAAGAGCCATCGGTGCTACCACTTTGAATGAATACCAAAAGTATTTCGAAAAAGATAAAGCCCTGGAACGACGTTTCCAAAAAGTGATGGTGGAAGAGCCGGATACCGAATCCGCGATTTCCATTCTCCGTGGAATTAAGGATAAGTATGAGGCGCACCATAAAGTAAGAATTAAAGACGAAGCAATTATTGCTGCCGTGGAAATGTCTCAGCGGTATATCTCTGACCGTTTTTTACCGGATAAAGCGATTGACCTGATCGACGAAGCTTCCGCCAAACTAAGAATGGAAATCAATTCCAAACCGGAAGAGCTGGATGTTCTGGACCGGAGACTGATGCAGCTGGAAATTGAGCTGGCTGCTATCTCAAGAGAAGGAAACCAGACCAAGATCGATCACGTAAAAGAAGATATTGCCCGGATTTCCGAGCAGCGCAACGAGATCAATGCCAAATGGCTGAAAGAAAAACAGAAATCTGAGGATTTAACCCAGATTAAAAAAGATATCGAGTCCCTGAAACTGGAAGCGGAAAGGGCCTCAAGAGCCGGAGATTATGCCAAAGTAGCGGAAATCCAGTACGGAAAACTGCGGGAGAAGGAGGAAGAACTTTCCAAGCTTGAACTTGAAATGCAGAATCACCAGAACGAACTGATCAAAGAAGAGGTAACTTCTGAAAACATTTCTGAAGTGATTGCCAAATGGACCGGTATTCCGGTGACCAAGTTGCTGCAGTCTGAAAGAGAAAAACTGCTGAGCCTAGAAAATGAACTTCACCACCGGGTTGTAGGACAGGACGAAGCTATTACGGCAGTTGCCGATGCGATCAGAAGAAACAGGGCCGGATTGAGCGACGATAAAAAACCGATCGGATCATTCCTTTTCCTGGGAACCACCGGGGTCGGAAAAACCGAGCTGGCCAAAGCCCTTGCAGAATTTTTATTTGATGATGAGAACAACATGACCAGGATTGATATGAGCGAATATCAGGAACGGCACAGTGTTTCGAGATTGGTAGGTGCGCCTCCGGGATACGTGGGTTATGATGAAGGCGGACAGCTGACAGAAGCCGTGAGAAGAAGACCATACTCCGTGGTGCTTTTAGATGAAATTGAAAAAGCCCATCCGGATGTTTTCAATACCTTACTTCAGGTGTTGGATGACGGACGTCTTACGGACAACAAAGGAAGGGTGGTTAATTTCAAGAATTCAATTATCATTATGACCTCAAATTTAGGTTCGCACCTGATCCAGGAGAATTTTGAAAATATTACCGATGAAAACCAGGATGAAATTGTTGATAAAACCAAAGATCAGGTTTTTGACTTGCTGAAACAAACATTGCGTCCGGAATTTCTGAACAGGATCGATGAGGTGGTATTGTTCCAGCCTTTACGAAAAAAAGAAATCGGAAAAATCGTGACCTATCAGTTGAGAGGATTCAATGAGATGCTGGCCAAGCGAAATATCATCATGACCGCTACCCAGGATGCGGTGGATTATCTGATGAACAAAGGTTATGATCCTGCTTTCGGGGCGAGACCGCTGAAGAGAGTGATCCAGCAGGAAGTCCTGAACAGGCTGTCCAGAGAAATCCTTGCCGGTAAAGTAAACGACGGAGACCGGATCACCCTGGATTATTTCGAGGAAACCGGACTGGTTTTCAGACCCGCTGATTTATAAGTAGTTTTTTTCATATATATTATTTTTGTAGTAAGTGCCGCAGATTTTGTTTGCGGCACTTACTTTTTAAGTTCATTGATTCTATAAACGTAAAGTCCGCAAAGTTTTTTTCCCATACTAGCTGTCTTTAAGTTCGCAAAGGCGTTTCACTCAGCAAGGAACACGATATTTTTGAATTGTGAGGTAATTAAACTTCTCTACAAATAATAACTTTTTAGCTAAACTAGAAATTTATTTAAGCAAGTATATCATAAAAAAGATAATGAGGATACGGTTTTCCATAAAGTCCTGGATTTAAATAATCATTTCTTTATAAACTAATTTTAAAATATAAATTTATGGGAACAACCATTGGAAAGTTATTAATATCTTATGATGTTGATATGAAACATTCTGAAGTTAAAACTGCTATGTTGAAATTGAATTACCATGATGTATTTGCACAGTATGGCAACACATACAATTTGCCGAATACAACATTATGTCATCAAGCGAAATCATCAGATCAGGCAATGGCTGATATTAAAAAAGTCTGTTCAGATTTAAAGGTTACACTGGAAAAGGCCGTAGCCGTAAAAGCAGAGGAATTTGCAGGATTATAATCTAAACCACTCGAAAGAGTGGTTTTTATTTGTCTTTACATCATGAATTTTCACCTGAGAGGGTTAAACTATCATTCCCAACTATAATCTTTAAATAATATTAACAGATTAATCTTTTTCATCAAATCCACAATCCGTAAAAACCCCATAAAGAATCAGGAAAAAACCGTGTGGCCTCAACCTCTTTTTTTCCGAAATTTGCAGGACCAACTAAGATTTCATTAAAAACGAGCTTATGAAAACAACACCTGACCCTTCAGAGAATGAAGCTGCAGAATTCAGTTCCTTACCTAATACCATGACCTGTGACTTTATCAGAACGCTGATCGAAAATTACAGGAAAAACCAGATGGTATCTGTAAAAGACAAACTGGGAATTGATGATGCACATGCGATCCATTTTGATCTGGCAACCCTTAAAAAATTTATTTCCGATATTGAAACAGAAGCACAGAAAATCAATCCTGAAACTGCAACGGAAGATTTAGGCATCCGGTTTTATTATGCAGCTTATCCGAAAGCTGCCGACTGGGACATCATGGCCAATACACTAATCGGAAAGGAATGTGCTGAAAAGCACACGCTGGTCATGGTTCCGACGATTAAAAGAGCCGGCAAGAACGGTGAGTCTGAATGCTGCGACTTCAGTCCGGTCAATTCCGGCTCGTACGACAATGATGAAATTCTTGCAAGGACAACAGGTACCGTCTTGCAGGGAGATCTGATTTCCCAGAATCACGGAACTTTAAGTCCTCCGACGACCCTTACTTCCGAATTATTTTAATCGCCAGACGAGAATATTATTCCTAATTAAAAATCCTGATGACGGACTTCCAAAGAATATTGCAAGAATTACTGGTCTGGACGGAAGGCCTTGCCGCTCTTATTTCAATTATTTTCTACCGCCGGGTGAAAGATCAGTACTGGAAGTATTTTTCGTATTACCTGATTCTGATGTTTCTTTGTGAATCGGTAGGAAAATGGGGAGAAAACTTTTTTACCTACAGCAAACCTGCATTTTTTAATTATTTTGTTATTCCTGCTGAATTTATTTTCTTCTACTGGCTCTATGCCGCAAAATCTTTCGGAAAACAAAACTTATTCTATCTATTGTCGTTGTTATATCTTTTTTCCTTTATTCCGAGTGAATACTTTTTCAATGCAAAAAAGATTATTTTTTCACTGAATTATACATTCGGGTGTCTCTTATTGATGATTCTGGTGATCATGGAATACTACAAACAGATTAATTCATCGGAAATTCTTAATTTCAGCAAAAACAGGATGTTTTATATTAATCTCGGAGTAACTTTGTTCTATATAGGAACACTGCCCTTCTGGACATTTTTTACTTACATCATTAAATATAAAGAAATATACAGTGTTTACTTTGCGTATTTCTTAATTTCGGGGATCATTATGTATTTGTTATTTTCAATCTCATTGGTATGGGGGAAACAGAACTCTTAATTACACTCATCCTTTTCAACCTGTTCTTTCTTTTGTTTGTGGTTGCCGTGATGGTCTATATCCGGAAATACAAACAGCGAAAGAAAGAATACCTGAATGACATTGAAGTAAAAAACGAAATTCACAAGCGGGAGCTTCTGGCCACGCAACTGGAAATCCAACAGGCGACAATGCAGCAGATCGGGCGTGAGCTTCATGATAACATCGGGCAGAAACTTACCCTGGTGAGCCTATACACCCAGCAGCTCTTGTACGAAAATAAGGTTCCGGAGGTCAGCGAAAGAATCGAACAGGTTTCACAGATCATCAATCAATCGCTGCAGGATTTGAGGAGCCTTTCAAAAACGCTGACGAATGATAACATCAACCAGAAAGAAATCGTAACTTTAATCCAGGAAGAAGCGGATATTACCAACGCATTTAAAAAATGCCATGTTGATTTTAAACACAACTTCCAGCAGCTCGATTTGGGATTTGTCCACAAGAATGTGCTGCTAAGGATTACACAGGAGTTTATCCAGAACAGCATCAAGCATTCCCAATGCAGGAATATCTTCATCAGCCTGAATACTTCTGAAGAATCGCTTTGGGAACTGAACCTCAAAGATGACGGAATCGGATTCAACCATTCGGCCAACATCTCAAATGGGATTGGGCTTACCAATATGAAAAACAGGGCCGAAATCATCGGAGCCCGGTTCAGCCTCGAGAGTGAGGAAAATAAGGGAACCACGCTCAACATTATTTTAAAAAGACAGCCATGAAAAAAACGATCGTGATCGTTGATGATCATATACTAATCGCCAAAGCACTTGAAGGGATTATCGGAAATTTTAAAGCGTTTGATGTCATTTACGTGGCAGAAAACGGTAAAGATCTTATTCAGAAATTTGAAAATAACAGTAAAATCCCGGATATCATTCTTTTAGACATCAGCATGCCCATCATGGACGGCTTTGAAACCGTACTCTGGCTGAAGCAGAACCATCCGGCCATTAAAGTAATGGCACTGAGCATGCAGGGTGATGATAAAAGTGTGATCAAGATGATTAAGAACGGGGCCAAAGGATATCTGCTGAAAAATACACACCCGAAAGAACTTGAAAATGCTTTAACAAAATTGAATGAAGACGGTTTTTTCTATCCCGAATGGGCCTCGAAAATCATTTTTTCCAATTTGAACAATGAAGATCCGGCAGGTAATATCCGCATTTCTGACCGTGAAAAGGAATTCCTGAAATATACCGTAACCGAGCTGAGCTATAAAGAAATCGCTGATAAAATGTGTTGCAGCCCGCGAACAGTAGAAAGCTACCGCGATCAGCTTTGCGACAAGCTGGATTTAAAAACCCGCGTCGGCCTGGCGGTCTTCGCTATTAGAAACGGATTTGCTGAATCATAAGAATTAAATCCATTCACTCATATTTACTATCAACCGTCCTTTCCTGGTTTCAGGGAAGGATTTTTATAATCAGATTAAAACACCCGTTTGAAAAGCCAAAACCACCATTTAACCAAACACGAATTATCATAAAATATACACAACAAAATCCCTATTTAAATACACATTAACCAATACAAGTATAAAAATACTATTGATTGAATAATAAAATAATTCAACAATATCGTGAAATACTTGCACGGGAATTTCAAAAATTATAATTTCATGGTACGTAACAAAATATATATATTATGAAAAAGTTAGTACTCGGAGCGCTTGTGCTTGGCTTCATGTCTGCCTGCAACAGCGACAATCTTTCCAACCAAAATGAGGAATCTCAAAACAACCTTACTGCTTCCAGTCCGGGAGCTGCATTAAGGAGAGGCTGTGCTTCTGAAGAAATCAGAAAAAACGCCCTTCAGAGCAGTGCCGACCTGAGACAAAAATACTCAGAACTTGAATCCAGAACCGAAAAATTTGAAAATGACCTTAAACTTGGAAAAGTATTATCTGACGGTTCGGTAGAAATTCCGGTGGTGGTGAATGTCTTGTACAGGACCTCTTCAGAAAACCTTTCCGATTCGCGTATTGCCGAACAGATTGCGGTCCTGAATGCCGATTACGCAGGAAGCAATAGCGACGCCTATAAGATCCCTAATGAATTCCAGAACGTAAAAGCAGGCGATGTAAAAGTAAAATTCAGGCTCGCCAATACCGTAAGAAAATCCACTACAAAAACCAGCTGGAGCACCAATGATGCCATGAAAAAAGCGTCCAGCGGAGGAATCGACGCCACCAGCCCGTCCAATTACCTTAACATCTGGGTCGTAGGAAATATGGGACAGATTTTAGGATATGCCACTTTCCCGGAATCTGCTGGATTATGGAATGATGGAGTGGTCATCGCTGCGCCTTATTTCGGGAAAACCGGGGCTTCTTCACCATTTAACCTCGGAAGAACCGCTACCCACGAAGTTGGCCACTATCTGAACCTGAGACACATCTGGGGAGATGCCAATTGCGGAAACGACCTGGTAGCCGATACCCCTACCCAAACCGGAGCCAACTCAGGGAAACCAAGCTATCCTCTTTATAATACCTGCAGCGGTACCCAACGGTCGGTGATGTTCATGAACTATATGGATTATGTAGATGATGCTGCCATGTTCATGTTCTCTGCCGGACAGAGATCCAGAATGCAGTCGGTGGTCGCTTCTTCAGGAGCAAGATCCGGACTAAGACTTTATTAAGCTTTTCACATTAATTTTTATAAAAAACCCGGCTGTTCCAAAAGAACAGCCGGGTTTGTATTGTTTATTATAAAGCTTTCTGATTATCAGCCGGCGTATAATCCATAAAAATACCGCCGTCCAGCTGTACGGCTTTCACTTTCTTTTTAATGGGTACGGTGAGCACCATCTGTTTCTGGTCTTTTTCCCAGACCGCCGGAGAAAAATGCAGTTTCTCTGCTGTTCCGTCCTCATAATTGATTTCCGCATCGAAAGGAATTGCAAAACCGCCTGTGTTTTCAATATTTACTGTCAGGAGATCATTCACCTGTGCCGCATGGGTTATTTTCAGATCGATATAATGGTTGGTATAGAACCAATTGTTGAAGAACCAGTTCAGGTTTTTCCCGGAACCGGTATTCATCGAATTGAAATAATCCCATGGAATCGGATGCTTACCGTTCCAGTTGTTCATGTAATAATGCAGCGCTTTTTTGAAAAGGTCGTCGCCCAGGTAATCTTTCAGGGCAAGATAAGACAGCGAAGCTTTTACATATGAATTATTTCCGTAACCTGCGCCGCTTACCTGCGTACTCATCGTAATAATCGGCTGGTCCTGTTCGGCAGAAGGATCGTTGATCCAACGTTTCACCCTGAAATTTTTATAAAATTCTTTGGCTTTCGCTTCACCGTTTTCATCAATTCCGATCAGGTATTCCAGAGTGGTCGCCCAGCCTTCATCCATAAAAGCATAACGCGTTTCGTTGATTCCCATATAAAAAGGGAAATAGGTATGCGCAATTTCGTGATCTGCGGTAAGCCTTGCATCCTGGAAATCATCCGGAATGCTGGTATCGTTAATCATCATGGGGTATTCCATATCAGCATATCCCTGGATTGCCGTCATGGCATTGTACGGATATTCCACGCCCGGCCAGTTTTTTGAGAACCAGTCGAGGTTATAGCGCATCCATTCCACATAATGCTCAAAATCTTTGGCTCCGTTTTTATAACCCGCCTGCACGCTGGCTCTTTTCGTTTTCAACTGTACGCTCGCCCCGTCCCAGACGTAATGGTTGCTCAAAGCAAAACAAAAATCGGTAATATGGCTGGCTTTGAATTTCCAGACATTCCATTTATTCGGTTTCGTCACTTTTCCGGATTTCATCTCAGCTTCGTTTGCGATATGGATCACTTTGTCGCTTTTCAGAGAAGATTTATACCGTTTCAGGTATTCCGGCTGAAGAACGGCCTCGGGGTTCAGAAAATCGCCGGTCGCCCACACCACATAATTTTTCGGAGCTGTAATTGCAAAGCTGTAATCATTGAAATCATTGTAAAACTCCTGCCGGTCGGAATGCGGCAGCATATCCCAGCCGTTGTAATCGTCATACACCGAAATCCTCGGGAAAGAATAGGCAACATAAAAAGTCTCGGGATCAATCTGCCCTTCTCTACCACTCTGTATGGATAAAGGATATTCCCATTCTATCTTTACTTCCGCTTTAGCCTTGGATTTTAAAGCGGTATTCAGTTTTACTTTTTCAACCGTTCCCCAATCGTCGCTGTTTACGGTATATTTTTCACCGTTCACGACAAAGGATTTGATGTGTAATCCTGAAGACAGAAAATCTTTGGATACCATTCCGGATCTTGGGGCCTGCGGTTTATGGAGATTATTGACGAACCGTATCGCCAGATCATTGAGTGCATTCGGGCTGTTGTTGGTATAGACGATCGTTTCTTTTCCCGAAACGATTTTCGAATTGGCATCTACTTTCACCTCAACATTATACAATCCTTTATTCTGCCAATAGTTCTTTCCCGGAGCACCCGACCGGTCGCGGGTTCCGTTTTCATATGCTTTTTTAATATTTCTCGGCATATACAGTTCCTGTGCGGAAAGCTGCCACGAAGCCAAAAGCACAACGCCCAAAATAATTCTCTTCATTAAAATTCTGTAAGTATTTAATTCAATATAAAAGTACAAAAAACAGCGATACCGGACTTACTGCCTCTGCAAATTTTTATACCGCGGAAAAAGACGGTTTTTATGATATTCCATTGTGAAATTTACGCCGGCAAATTGTGGATAAGTTTGTGGATAACCCGGGGAATAAGTTTGTGGATAACTTTCAATCGATTTAGTTCACTGAAAATAACATTAATAAATATTTAAAAATCAGTTATTTATGAAAATTTAAAATAAAATTTAGTTTTCCACAAAAATATCCACAAGATCCGTACATTATCGATCAATATAATCTGAATTTTAAAATTTTAGCTCTCGTGCCATTGCGATTTCTATGACAAACTTTATGCTTAATCTTTAAGCTATTATCATCAGTACCATTTGTCATTCCATAAGAATCCAAATGTAGATCGTCGACATGTACGCTCTAATACTGTGTTAAGATTCCTGTGGATTAACGATCAGCGCATTTAAATACTGTTTATTAAAAACTGAAAAGCGCATTTTGACATGCGCTTTTTAGTGGTATCTGTTTAAACTTAATTATTTCACAAACTGCAATTCCGCCAGTACCGGAAAATGATCCGAAGGATACAGCAGGTTTTCTCTCCGGTCATTGATATGACGGTGGGATTTTATCCTGAACCCTTTTACAAAAATATAATCGATTCTTTCTTTCGGAACTTCATTCACATTGAATCCGGTAAACGTTCCTTTTGGTCCGTAATGTTTCGTTTCGGAATGGTAGAACGAGTCCTGCAGGTTTTTCGACATGATTTTAATCGGCTCCGAATCTTCCGTCAGGTTAAAATCACCGCTTACGGTTACCGGTAAATTTTTAGGATTGATTTCCCTGATTTTCTTTAAAATCAGCTCCGAAGATTTCACCCTGGCCACATTTCCGACATGATCAAAATGAAGATTCAGGGCCATAAATTCCTTTTTAGATTTTTTATCCTTGAAAACCGCGTAGGTACAGATCCTGTTCAGAGCAGCATCCCACCCTTTCGACGGCTTTTCCGGGGTTTCCGAAAGCCAGAATGTTCCGGAATTAATCACCTGAAGCCTGTTGGTATCATAAAAAATTGCCGAGAATTCTCCTTTTTCTTTTCCATCATCCCTGCCAACGCCTACATAATCGTAGTTTTTCAGTCCGT
>JAKOOG010000258.1 GCA_022701545.1 Weeksellaceae bacterium
GTGGTCAAAGGCGAAAAGAAATTCAGCCGGAAAGAAAAAGAGGTGGCGCTGATCCATCTGTCTTCTTTAATAGGAAGAACTTTTGATGAAACCTTAAGGGCATACAATACTTTCGGAGACGATCATAATCCTGACCGTCTGTTCAAGATCATCTACAACCTGGCGAAAGTAAGTCTGGAAGATGCCAAGCAGACCAGAGAACGGGAAATCCATTTCAGTTCGATCCTCAGAGAAAGGGTAGGACACCACTATTTCGGTGAAAAATGGGCCCATAAAGTGAAAGAAGTTTTATATGAAAACGATCTTCACATGCGTCCCCTGCATATTATTTCCGCTAACATGCACTCAGTAAAAAACATGCTGTACGGAAATGACGCCCTGAAGAAAAAGGATTCCAAAGAAGTAGATTATAAGCTGTACGGAGAAATTTCCGATAAAAAAGAACTGCGCGACAAGGTTTCCAAATATGCTTTGGAAGAAGGAATGATCTATATTAATGATAAAAGCGGAAGCAATATTGATGTTCAGATCATCGATTTAAGCAAAACCAATCTTAAAAATACGCCTTTCAGCGACATCAAATATGGGGGAGACGATGTGATCATGGTTTTCGATTACGCTTTCGGGGAGCAGGCATTTGAAGTAATGGACGAATTGCTGAGGCCTTTCGAACACAAAGGCGAAGTCTATATGATGAAAGTAAAATCGGTATCGATCATGGGGAAAGCCGGGATTCTCGCAGGAGGAAAAGGCGATATCATGATTCCGACCTCCCATATTTTCGAAGGAACGGCCGATAATTATCCATTTGAAAATGCCCTGAAACTGGAAGATTTTAAAGATGATGAACTGCTGGCTTTTGAAGGGCCGATGATTACCGTTCTGGGAACTTCGTTGCAGAACAGGGATATTCTTTCTTACTTTATGAACACCTCATGGAAAGCCATCGGGCTTGAAATGGAAGGCGCCCATTACCAGAAAGCCATCCAGGTAGCCTCGAAGATCAGGCACCACATTACCCCGGATCTGTTTGTGATGTATGCCTACTACGCTTCGGATAATCCGCTGGAAACCGGAAGTACCCTTTCTTCAGGAGGATTGGGATTAACGGGCGTGAAACCAACTTACCTGATTACCTTAAAAATCCTTGAGAAGATTTTACGCAGCGCAAAGAAAGAACTTTTCGCTTGATGTAATGTCTTATCTCTATGATATTATAATCCTTCAAGGTTTTTAAAACCTTGAAGGATTTTTATTTCCGCGTGTTTTCACGAATGCTTGTATATAATGAGCAGGATGTATAATGTTTGTGGAAATTTATCTGATTTGTGTTAAAAATATACGTCATTCAGGATGAGAAAAAAATAATTATCTTTAAAAAAAATGAACAAATGAATACCGTATTACGATTAGCGAAAAGATTTCGGGAAGTATTGCTGGATGGTTTGTGGATTGCCAATACCAATTTTAAAGATCAGCTTAAAGACGTTACCTGGGAGCAGGCAACCGCAAAAGTCGGTTCATTAAATACCATCGCCATGCTGACCTTTCACATTGATTATTACATAGCAGGATTGATCCGGGTTTTTGAAGGCGGTGATTTGGATATCAGAGATCAATATAGTTTTGATCTTCCTCCAATTGAATCTCAGGAACAATGGGAAGAACTTTTAAATAAACTTTGGAATGACTCGGAAAAGTTCGCCAGTTTATTGGAACAAATGCCTGACTCAAAAATGGATGAAGTTTTCGTTGATGGAAAATACGGGACTTATCTCAGAAATATTGATGGAATGATTGAGCATTGTTATTATCATTTGGGACAGATCACTTTAATTAAAAAACTATTAAGCTCAGATCTGATTTAACCATTACTTTAACTTTGATCTAAAGTAAACGGCCTCATCACCCCTCCTGTTTGAGGTTTTTATTTTAAATACTTATCTTTAGAAAAATAAAATTTTAAATGAAAAAATCGGTTGCAATCCTGTTTGCGTTTATCATTTCACAGTTTCACGCCCAGCAGGGTCCTTATTATCAGCAGAGTGCGAAATACAAGATGGATATTGATGTCAATGCTGAAAAATTTACCTATGAAGGAAAACAGACCCTGGATTATAAAAACAATTCGCCGGACGAGCTGGATGTGGTGTATTTCCACTTATATTGGAATGCCTTCAAGCCGGGTTCGATGATGGACCAGCGGGTGGCCGGACAGGGAAAGAACGGAGATTCCAGATTGCAGAAAGACGGGATTTCAAGACTGGCCTCCATTCCTAAAGACCAGGAAGGCGCACAGAATATCCACTGGATCAAACAGAACGGCAAAACCCTGAAGTATGAAATCCAGGAAACGGTGATGAAAGTATACCTGGCAGAACCGATCAGGCCGAATTCATCAACTGCCTTTACCCTGGAATGGGACGCCGTCATTCCGCAGCAGATCAGGCGGAGCGGAAGAAACAACCGGGAAGGTGTCGACATGACGATGACCCAATGGTATCCGAAGATCGCAGAATACGATTACGACGGATGGGGAACCTTTGATTATATAGGGCGGGAATTCCACGCCCCCTTTGCAGATTTTGATGTTACCATTAAAATCAATAAAGATTATGTAATCGGAGCAGGCGGGATTCTTGAAAACCCGGCGGACGTAAAAGGCTATGACGCCAAGGCCAAAGTAAAAGCCGATAAAAACAAAGCGACCTGGAAATGGACGGCGAAAAATATCCTGGATTTTGCCTGGGCTGCCGATAAGGATTATATTGTAAAAAGCTTCGATGTTCCGCAAGGCCCGAAAGTCTTTTTGGTGTATCAGAACAATGATAAGACAAAAGTCTGGGAGGAGGCACAGCCCTACCTTACGAAATATTACCAGCTGATGAATGCCCATTTCGGAAAGTATGTATATCCTTCCTATGCTTTCATTCAGGGCGGTGACGGTGGAATGGAGTACGGAATGTGTACGATGATCCTGGGTGAAGCTAAAAATATTGAAGGGTTGATGGGGTTAATGGCGCACGAAGGTGCCCATTCCTGGTATCAGCAGATGCTGGCGACTAATGAGCCGATGAGACCTTGGATGGATGAAGGATTTACCAGCTATGCAGAAGGTTATGTCATGAACCAGCTGTTTCCGCCGGCCCAGAAACTTCCGAATCCTTTTTTCAATTCGGTCAATGCTTACCGGAATTTTGTTAAGAAAGGAATTGAAGAACCGGCCATCTGGTTGGGAGATCACCACGATAACGGAACGTCTTATACCTACGCTTCGTATGTAAAAGGGGAATTGTACCTGGTCGAATTAGGATACATCATGGGCGAACAGAATCTTGCCGAAACCCTGAAGCAGTATTATGACCAATGGGCAATGAAACATCCTTCCGACAGGGATTTCCTGCACATTGCCCAGAAAGTTTCGGGAATGGATCTGAAATGGTTCCAGAATTACTGGATCAATACCACCAAAACCATCGATTACGGAATCAAGGATGTAAAGTACGATGCCAAATCCACAACCATCACTTTGGTGAATAACGGACAGGTACCGATGCCGATTGATTTCAGCATCATGACTGCCGATAAAAAAATTGTGAATTACCAGATCCCAATGAACATGACCCATACCTGGAAAACAAAAGATGCCTACGGAGATTTCAAGACAATGCCGTACTGGCCTTGGACGCAGAAAGAATACACCATTACGGTTCCGTACGCAAAATCCCAGTTATCAATGATAGGAATTGATCTAAGCCAGAGACTTGCAGATGTAAATCCGGAAGATAATTTCGTTGAAGTTAAATAATTATATCAATAATCCCTGAAGCATGCTTCAGGGATTATGGTTTTATTTAACACGATTTCTGATCCAGATCTATTTTATTCCAAACTGCTTTACCATCCAGTGATTAGAATGGTTTTTCAAAAGATCATTTTTGATAGATCCGTTATTTGTGCTTAAATAAGTATACACTTTCAAAGGAACAGAGTCAGGATATTCTTTCAGTCCTTCTGCAGCGGCTGTTTTAGCATCTTCTTTTTTATTGCCGCTGTCTAAAGCCTCGTATTTATAAATATAAACAATAGCAGGGCTTTTTCCGTAAACACTTTTAATTTCATCCTCAAGCAGCTTCATGGTTGCTATCTGAAATTCAGGATTAGGCTTTTTTCCTACTGCTGCAGTCTGGCTGATATGCTGCTGATACATCAAAAAAAGCATCAGGATGTGAAGGTTTTTTGTGTCCGGATCTGAAGCGAGTTTTTGGGTCTTTTCTATGGTCTCAGCTGCCATTTCATCATTTTCAGCCTGAAGGGTTTCGGCATAAAAATCATCAAGAAGATTATAGATGGTTTTGTCGCTGCCATCAATCTTCGATTCTTTTTTAATTTTTTCAAATACTTCCTTTGCGGCGGCGGCCGTTTGTGCAAAGATATTCAGTCCGGCAAAAAGTAAGAAAAGAAGGAGCAGCTTTTTCATGGGATGCAGTTGAAATGATTTTAGGTTTTAAATATAAATAATTGTTTTTGAATACAGCAAAAGTATAAAGTATAGTTTTATTAAAATCATTAATTTTAACGCTTTAAAATTAATATAAGATTTCGGTCTTTCTGAAAATTAGATGCATGAATTCAATTGTAATCAATATAGGCAACAGCAATATCCGGTTTGGACTTTTTAATGACGATAACTGTGATATTTCCTGGGTGATCAATACAAAACCCTACAGAACGCCGGATGAACTGTATGTTCAGATGTCGATGCTGTACCAGACGTATAAAATCGAGCCGAAGGAAATCCGGAAAGTGATTATCGGTTCTGTTGTCCCGCCGCTTACCAAAGTAATGAATGCTGCGATTAAAAAGATTCATGATCTTGAGCCGGTGATTGTCGACAGGACAACACCTTCCGGGGTTGTGGCAAAATCCAAGCAGATGGGGACGGATATTTACGCCAATCTTGTGGCGGCCCACAATATGTATCCGGACCGGAAAAAAATCGTGCTGGATTTCGGAACGGCGCTTACGGCAAGCTGTGTGGCAGAAGACGGTGAAACATTAGGCGTCATCATCGCCCCGGGAATCGTAACAGCTCTCAATTCGCTGATTGCACAGACCGCCCAGCTTCCCAGTATCGAACTGGTAAAACCGAAATCCGTCCTGGGGCTTGATACGGTAAGCTGTATGCAGAGCGGAATGGTTTACGGATTTTTGGGAATGGTAGAAGGCTTTATAGACAGAATCAACGATGAGGTAAATGATGATTGCTTTGTTGTAGCGACGGGAGGTGTTTCCCATGTCTACAAGCCATTAACCAATAAAATCCATGTGATGGACCGGCTTCACACTTTGAAAGGATTGTATTTTTTGGGAAAAGATAAATAAACACGCTCATCCCTGATTTTCGTAAAGTTATCTTTTAGACTTGAAAAACTCCTTGACAATTGCTGAACACTCATTTTCCATGACGCCTGTAACGATTTCCGTTTTCGGATGAAGGCTGAGGTGCTTGTTGATAAAGCCCCGCTGCGCGTCTTTTGCCCCGATAACGACTTTCGAAACCTGTGACCACGCCAACGCCCCGGAACACATCACGCAAGGCTCCAAAGTTACATACATGGTACAGTCTTTCAGGTATTTTCCTCCCAGAAAGTTGGCGGCTGAAGTAATGGCCTGCATTTCGGCATGTGCCGTAACATCATTTAATGTTTCCGTAAGGTTGTGCGCTCTTGCAATAACACGGTTGTTGGAAACAACAACACAGCCAATCGGAACCTCATCTCTTTCAAAAGCAAGCTCGGCTTCGTAAAAAGCCATTTTCATAAAATATTCGTCGGTAAACATGGGAATTATTCTATATTCATAGTTAACGGAAGCTTGAACCGGTACCGGACCGGATCACCATTGACGATGGCGGGAGAAAATTTTTGAGAAATGGAATATACCGCGATTTCCGCCTGCCGGTTAAACGTAAAATTATCACCTTCTGCCTGCACATTGGTGATGCGGCCGTCTCTTTCCACAATGAATCCCACATTGGCTTTTACCGTTTTGCTATCAGAATATACTCCGCCAAGATAAAAAAGACCGGCCACTTCCTTGCGGAGCTCATTGATTCCGCCGGGATAATCTGCCGCTTTGTCAATGACGGCAGAGGGAGGCGGTGAAGCTTCGGCAGGTAATGTCTTATTCAGCAGTCTTAATTGATCCAGGTCTTCCAGATTCTTTGTTTTCAGTAAAGCTCCGGTGAGGGCCACATTTTCGATGCTGTCCATCTTCTCCATAAAAAGCAGATAATCCTGTTTGATGGAAGCCTTGTGGAAATTATTTGCTTCAGCATCAAACTTTTTTCTGAATTCTTTACCCAGCATGGAGCGGTGTTGGTTATAATAATTTTTAATAAGCTTAAATTCCTCGGTCTGCTGGGAAAAACAGAATGATGAAATAAAGCAAAACAAATAAACAAGAAGCGCTTTCAATTTGATATATTTATGTAAATGTAATCAAAAAATCACACCAATTTAAGTTTAGTGCTCAAGATAACGGTTGAGGGATTCCTGTAAATGCCTGCGGATCTCTTCAACTAAAACCTTAGGTTCCAGGACCTGTACTTCCTTTCCGTAAGAAAGGATTTCCTGCATAAAGTCGTACGTCGGATGAAGGAAAAATTCAAAGAAAATTTCTTCCGGTGTTTCTTTTGTTTCTTTCTGGGACTGGTGAAGGGGAAAGCTCCTGATGTATTCTCCCTGATGCCTGCTGCATCTCAGTATAATCTTCTGAGGATGTTGCTCAGCCAGGTTCATTACCCCGAACGCATTTTTAAAATGTTCCCTGAAATTATATTTGTATTTTTCCCGGAACTTGTTTTTCGAAACATCCAGGTAATTGATCCGGTCGAGCCCGAAAGATTTCAGCATTTTATCCTTGGTATCCACCGCAATCAGATACCACCGGTCTTTGGATTCCTTTAATGCCAAAGGATGAACTTTCCGGGAAGACATGACCTTGTTTTTATAGTTGTAATGTTCAAACAGGACGATTCTTTTATTACGGATGGCAAAGAACAGGTCATAAAAGTTCTCTACACCGGTTGGCTTTCTGGTTTCAAAAAAAATCAGATCTGAAAAATCGGGATGCAGGTTTAAAGCGTTGCTTACCTGAAAAGATTCCAGCAATTTCTGGTTGTACTCATCCACTTCCATCACCGGACGGCTTTCGATATAATACCGGTTGTCGCCTTTTTTCTTATTGTGGATGGAAAGATTAAAAAGATTGGCTATTTCCCGGATATCCCGCTGCAGTGTACGGATGGAATAACTCTTGATTCCAGCGTCCTGAAACTCAAAAGAATTAAGAAGGTACTCTTCCATCTGCGGATAGGTGGCAGAAGAAGTTTCCAATCTTTTGATAATGAGAGCGTATCGTGTCAGGTAAAAGTCTTTTTTCATGCTGAAATAGTTAATATTGCCGCGTATTGTATGCCTGTCGGGATGAAACACGGGCGTTTCATTGCTAAAAGTTTATACCACAAATATATGAGGTTGATGCGACAAAACGTGTCGTATTTTATTTTTGTTTAAAAAATTAACAATGGCGGTCGGTATTACCGGAAATAGAACATCATGATGTAGGTTTGCAATATTTTCCGGTTTTCCATCACCACGCTTTAAATATTGCGTTAAAAACTGTTCCGGCTGTCCGCATTTTGCGAATGGTAATTCAAAGAATGAGACATTAAAGTATTATTGGTGTGGTTATTAGATCCGGACAGCAGCGGAGCAGTAAAATTCAATCATGAAACTTTTTCTTCAGGCATATTGTTTTCAGAGTCCCTGCGGAAAAAGTTTTCGATATCGTTAAGATATCTTTCAGCATCTAATTCAGCATTTTCAATGTCAATCCATTCAATCGTATGAAGGTCTTCGCTGAAGCGTATATCGGAAGTGTGATTCGGTGTTTCCATGTTTTCTTTGGGTATTATTTTCAGACAGCTTTGCTGTCCTGCTTTGTTATCATCATCCAAAGGTAGAAGCGAGAAACGTCAAAACTTGACGTGTTATTTTTTAATTTCAAAAAAATTAAAAAATTCTTTTGGGGGTTTCCTGATACTGAAAACAGTTCCTGCTGTCCGGCATGTTGTGAATGGTGGTTCAAAGAAATGAGACATTAAAGGATAAGGGGAATAATAGAATGCCGGACAGCTGCG
>JAKOOG010000283.1 GCA_022701545.1 Weeksellaceae bacterium
AAACAACTGGATCAGATCAGAAATCAGAAATACAGAACGTATTTTGCGATGCTGAAAACACAATATGCCAATACGGAAACTGCGAGGGAACTGACGGGAAGCTGTTCTTATTTCGGGTATTTTATGAAATAACAACCGCTAAATTATTTATACAAAAAAACCTCTGACTGCTCAGAGGTTTTTGTTGTTATATGTCAAAAAATTATTTTTTAACAAATTTAGCTTTAAGCGTAACACCGTTTTCATCGATGCTTATGAAATAAACCCCCTTTATCAAATCTTTTACTACGATCGTGCCATCTCCAATTACTCCTTTTGCAATCAGCTGTCCTGGCGTACTATAAATTTTATACGTAGATTTTGAAGAGATATTTTTAACGTTCAGGATATCATCTACAGGATTAGGATAAATCTGTACCGTTTTAATGTTTCCAACTTCAGCCGTTGCGAGCGTGCCTACACTATTCTGCTTTACCGCATAAAAGACGTTGCCAATAGAAGAAACTCTGATATGCCCACTTTTTCCGGCTAAAGCAGCAGGAACAAACACACTGGCAGAACCTGAATTTGGTACGGAAGCAGCCAGTACCGTCCAGGTAACCCCATTATCGTATGTGTAGTCAATTTTTACATTTGCTACATTATAAGGAGCCGCTGTAGTTCCTGAAGGCACCCAGGTTATGGTAGAATTGGCATTCGGAGTAAGTGTGGAAACATTTACAGTAAACGCAGAGGCAGCCCCCACCACGATGGTCTGGGTTGCGTAAGCGGTTTGAGCCTGCCCGCCTACTCTATTATCCCGCACGGTTACTCTAAAGTTCGTGGTTCGGGCTACAGTGGAAGCTGCTTCAAAATCAGCAGTATTTTTTACCGCTCCGCCTAAAACTGTTGATAATTTAGGAAAATATCTAGTAGGAGCAGTCGTTGCTGTCCATGATCTGAAACTGGCTCCTGAAGTTGTATTACCGATAGCTGCCGCCCCGTCTCCTGTACCTGAAGCCTTGCCGATACCATTCCCCAGTGAACTGGAATTTACCTGCTCCCAATTATACGTTAAGGCATCACCATCAGGATCTGTTGCTGATGCTGTAAGAACAAATGCTGTTGATTTAGGAATTGTGTAAGCAGTTGTCATTGGAGTGATTACTGGCGGATTGTTTGCTATGGAAGTTTCGACATCGCAGGTAGCCGATGCCAGAAAAGCCTGTACCTGATCTATACTGACACTGTGAAAATAAGGATCTGAATGCTGTTGAACATCGGTATTTGCACCGGTAATTCCCGCATACCCCATGATAGTAGATCCTGATCCCGGCTCAACACAAACACCTGTACCTTCATTATAACTATAGGTATGATTATCTCCCAGCTGATGCCCCATTTCATGAGCAACATAGTCTATGTCAAAACTATCTCCCATTGGAACAGCATTTGCCGGGGAAGTATATGCACTTCCTTTATAATTTTCAGGGTAAGTCACTCCGCCATCTACATAAGTGGATGTATCATTACTGCAGACACAGCCTATACATCCTGCATTACCACCACCCCCGGTCGCTCCGAAAAGGTGCCCGATATCGAAATTTGCATCGGTTACCCCATAAGTTCCTCCATGTAATACATTCATTAGCTCAAGATTCCAGTTATCCATGGATGCGGAATCACTGTATGGATCAGTTGAACCATTAGTAAAAACCAGTGCCGGCGCATTAATCATATTGATATGCAGATTAAACTCCTGCTCAAAAACACCATTAACCCGCGACAATGTTGCATTCATCTGAGCAAGCGCATTACTTGTATTCCCAAAATAAGCAGTATACTCTCCGGTAACAGATAATGCCAGTCTGATGGTATGAAATTTTTTGTCACTCGATTTTGCTGCAGATCCGTTTTTCATCATTGCCTGCAACCTCGCGACAGACGCTTCGTTTTCTTTTGTACTGCATGTAAAGGTTCCGGATTTACCTGTTTTTCCATGAACATAATAAACAGATTTGTCAGGATTTGCAGGTTCTATAAATTCATACTTTCCGTTACTGATGATCATTGACTGAAAATCATTTGGTGCTACACTGAATCTGATATATTTGGTCGGATCATCTACACCCAGACCTACATAAGATCCCAACTGATACTGATTGGCCAACACTTCGTCCATAACCGGAAAGCTGTTTACAGCAAATCTCTCCACTTTCCCATCCAATGTTGGAATATTGATGGTAACAGTTCCACCTTCCCCAATCTTTTGAGCTCTTGACAATTGGTTTCTTATCTGATTAATATCCAGGTTATAGTAAACAGGATGATCATTTCTTCTGGCAGCATCTTTACCAGGGATTGTTCTGCTCCATTGCGCAAAGGTCATCGTACCGGCCATTGTCAACAATAGTAGAGGTAATTTTGTTTTCATTTAAATTAACTTAGGTACCACAAAGTTAGAATTTAATCATAAATAAACAACATAAATCATTTAATTGTTATGAAATTAACACATATAGCAGTCAATCTATTATAATCTTAAAAGTTTCTTGTATTAATTAAACAAAAAGAGGAATCATTTTGATTCCTTTTTCTGTCGCTGTTCCTGAAGCCATTTTTCATGACGCTTTCTAAACATTTCGTCTTTATAATCCTGGTTGCGCTGCGCGGCATCAATGGAGTGGGAAGCGTGGATATCTTCGTCTTCTTCTGCAAAGTCTGCCAGCTTTTCATAATAGCAGTGAAGCTGGTCGAGTTCTTTTTCCGTGAGATCTTCGATATCAACAATCCGGTTGCTGGCCTTTTCATTGGCGGCAATAAGTTCATTCAATTTGATCTGTATGGCTTTTGAGTCTTTATTCTGTGCCTTCTGAATCAGGAAAACCATCAGGAAAGTAATAATCGTCGTTCCGGTGTTAATAACCAGTTGCCAGTCTTCCGAGTATTTGAAAACAGGCCCTGAAGCGGCCCATAAGATAACGATTAACGTCGCCCCAATGAAAGCGAAAGAACTACCTGTAAATTTTGCTGCCCAATTTGAAAAATTTTCAAAGATGCTTTTGTCTGACTTCGCCATTGCTTTAGTTTTAAATAAGGTAGGGATATCAAAAACTCCGCCGAAACAGCAGTATTCCAAGGTGAAATCAAAAGGTTGCGGGCTCAGTATTTAATCGCTTTGTCCAGTTCGATCGGATTGTTATTCTTTTTCATGTTTTTCTGCATCATGTCCGATAATTCTTTCAGCTGTTCCGGTCTTTTCACTTCAATCCCCATCACCAAAAAATGGGCCTCCGGATCTGTATTGTTTTTATAATGTTCTTTGAATTCACGCAGGGGATCATTGTAATTATCGAGCATCATTTTCCGTAGTCTGGCTTCATCGATCTTCACAGGCTTCTGACCCGCGAAATTTTCAAGGATGCTTAACGTCTCATAAGTTTGTGGCAATTTGTAACTTTTTACCAGCGAAAATTTAAAGTTGTCTTTATCATCGTAGATTTCAAAAATCATTCCCGGTAGGCCCCTGAACTTATACGGGCCTTCACTTAAGGCAATGTCTTTCGTAAACCAAGCCGTCCAGTTTCTGCCTCCATATTGCGCTGTAGCTTTCTGTACGTTGTACCCGCCGATTGTCTTTGTTTCGTTAATCAAGTTCCAGCTTATCTTATCATCGGTGTCTACAACAAACATATTCTGGATCATGACGTAATTGGTGTTCACGGTAGAATTCTTCTTTCGGATGAGCGCCGGGGTATCATCCCAGATCATACTGTTCTCCCCTCTTGTTTTGTTCGTGGAATCCGTCACAACGAAATCATAATTGTAAAATTTCACTTCCTCCGGATTCACATCCAGAACCATGCTTACTTTTCTTTTC
>JAKOOG010000288.1 GCA_022701545.1 Weeksellaceae bacterium
ATTTAATCTCAGCACATTTCCTTTTACACGGTCTTTAAGAATTGAAAAGAAGATTGTTAGGATCAGTAAACCGGAAAGACCAAAGGTTCCAGAAAGCGGAATTCTAAAATTAAAGCTTAGCGAATTAAACATAAGCTTTCCAGTTTTTTAGAATACCTCCTTGTTCCGTCACAAGGCAAGCGCAAATTCACGGTTTGTTTTGACCAATAAAAGAAAAGCAAGCTTACTTAATGATGTAGGTATAATCAAAGGCTTTAGAAAATTTTTGAATACTTATGAGATATAATTAAAAATGCAGAATAAAGCAGATAGGATCGTTCTTCTACTGAAAGCAACCATGTATGCAACAAATAGGAATTTTCAGCTCCGCGGCCCCAACAATCTCCGAAATTAAAATAAGAAAAAACAGCGGGAAAAACATCTGAAAGGACGCCCTCAAACAATGGCTTAAAAACAAGCTGCGGAACAATTATCAGTATCTTGATAACAACCGTTAAAAGCAATGGGATTAACCTCCCGATACGTCTGATCTAAAAATTGAACATAGAAAAGTTGCCCTTTCCTATATTTTTAATTAAATAACCGTTATTACAGCAAGTGTACGTAAACCATCAATTTCCGGCCTATACTTCATCCGAAATTTTTCAGCAAATATATCCTCATCAATAAAATTCAGAAAATCAAAGGGCTTTAATAATATTAGATTACTTTCTGAGCGTCTTATTCGCCCTGAAGCTTGCAATAAGATAATAGGCCACAAAAACCGTAGAAAATTTAAGGATCGACGGAATGGCCAGCTCAAGGGTAAAAACCAAGGTACCGATTAAAACCAGCAGCCCCATTGCCATAAAGGACAGTCCCAGCTTCTGAGGCAGTGTAAAATCCGGGGTATCCAGATAATAAGCTACGCCCCATGCAAATCCGAAAGCAATGGCATAAAACAGATCAAGCCCGATATTTTCCGAACTGTAAAAAAGATAATTGATTAAAAAACTTAAAACCGTTCCGAGTGTAAAATAAAGCAGTGCCTTTTTCATATCCTGATAATAAGATGCAAAAGTAGAATTTTTAAATTGAAATCTTAAAACGATCTGAATGAAATTCCCGTCTCCGCTCCCAACATCAATAGGTTCTAACAAATGTTAGTTTAATGGTAATCCTATGAATTAATCGACCTGAATTAAACCTTTACAAAACAATACGTTATCATTAAACAGCCGGTTTCTATTTTATTATTATATTTGGAAATTCAGAAATTTTCTAGATTTTTATGGAAACCCAAAAATATACCCCAAACAATAAAGTAAGAATCGTGACGGCTGCGTCGCTGTTCGACGGTCACGATGCGGCCATCAACATCATGCGCCGTGTGATCCAGGGAACAGGATGTGAGGTAATTCATCTCGGACACGACAAATCGGCTGAAGAGGTGGTGAATACCGCGATTCAGGAAGATGCCAATGCCATTGCCCTGACTTCCTATCAGGGAGGACACAACGAATATTTTAAATACATTTACGATCTATTACGCGAAAAAAATTCCCCGCAGATTAAAATCTTCGGCGGCGGCGGCGGGGTAATCCTGCCGGAAGAGATCAAAGAACTGATGGATTACGGAATCGACCGGATCTATTCTCCGGACGACGGCCGTGAACTTGGCCTTCAGGGAATGATCGACGATCTGGTTCAGAGATCGGATTTTGCAACCGGAAAAGAAACAACGGCTCAGGATCTAGATTCCATCAGCTTCGAAAACCCGACCAGCATTGCCAAAGTTATCTCGGCGGTGGAAAACTTTTCCGAAGAAAAACCTGAGCTGGTACAGGCCATAGACGAAAAATCAAAAGACCTGCATATCCCCATCATCGGGATTACCGGAACCGGCGGAGCGGGAAAATCTTCGTTAACCGACGAACTGGTAAGACGCTTCCTGCGTTCGAATCCGGATAAAAAAATTGCCATTATTTCCATCGACCCTTCCAAGAAAAAAACGGGAGGTGCCCTTTTGGGTGACCGGATCCGGATGAATGCGATCAATGATCCGAAAGTCTATATGCGTTCGATGGCCACCAGGGAAAACAACGTTTCCGTTTCCCCGTTTATTCAGTCTGCTTTAAATGTCTTGAAACTGGCTCATCCTGACGTTATTATCCTGGAAACTTCGGGGATCGGACAATCGGGATCGGAAGTTTCGGATTTTGCGGATGTTTCCATGTACGTAATGACACCGGAGTACGGGGCTTCCACGCAGCTGGAAAAAATCGACATGCTGGACTATGCGGATCTGGTAGCCTTAAATAAATCTGACAAACGCGGCGCGCTGGATGCCCTTCAGGCGGTGAGAAAACAATTCCAGAGAAACCATTTGCTGTGGGAACAGCCGCTGGACGAAATGCCGGTTTATGCAACAAAAGCCTCGCAGTTCAATGACCACGGAACAACAGAATTATACAACAGACTGGTTTCTAAGGTAAATGATACCCTTAAACAGGCTCAGGGTGACCATGCGCCTCAGTTCCAGGGTTTTGTTGAACAGGAAATTACGGACGAAGTCACAATTATTCCGCCGAAAAGAGTACGCTACCTTTCTGAAATTGTCGAAAACAATAGGCAATACGACGCCAATGTTGAAAAACAGGCTGAACTGGCCAGGACGATGTATCATATTGAAGGCGTAAAAAAAATTATTTCGAATGAAGCTTTGGATGCTGAATACCAGAAGGCCGAAAAAGAGCTGCAGCAGGAAAACATCGACTTCCTGAGAACCTGGGACGATACCAAAAAAGCATTCCATGAAGAGTTTTATTCCTACTTTGTAAGAGGAAAAGAAATCAGAGTGGAAACCTCAACCGAATCTTTGTCACATCTGAGAATCCCAAAAATTGCTTTACCGAAATACACCGACTGGGGCGACCTGATTAAATGGAAAGGCCAGGAAAACCTTCCGGGAGGATTTCCTTACACGGCAGGAATTTATCCTTTCAAGAGAACCGGGGAAGATCCTACAAGGATGTTCGCCGGAGAAGGAGGACCGGAAAGAACCAACCGAAGATTCCATTACGTATCTGCAGAAATGCCGGCCAAGCGTCTGTCTACCGCTTTCGACTCGGTAACGCTTTACGGTCAGGACCCTGCCCTTCCGCCGGATATTTACGGCAAAATCGGAAATGCAGGGGTTTCAATTGCAACCCTGGATGATGCTAAAAAATTATATTCCGGGTTTGATCTCGTGAATGCACTGACTTCCGTATCCATGACGATTAACGGGCCGGCGCCAATGCTGTTGGCTTTCTTCATGAATGCAGCCATCGACCAGAATGTCGAAAAATATATTGCTGAAAATAACCTTGAGGCTAAAGTTGAGGCTAAGCTTAAGGAAAAATTTGACGATAAAGGACTGGAAAGACCGAAATACAAAGGCGAATTGCCGCCTTCCAACAATGGGCTGGGCTTAAAACTATTGGGGATTACCGGTGATGAAATTATTCCTGCCGAAGTGTATGCCGAAATTAAGGCCAAAACCATTGCTACCGTTCGAGGTACCGTTCAGGCCGATATTTTAAAGGAAGATCAGGCACAGAATACCTGTATTTTTTCTACTGAATTTGCCTTGAGGCTGATGGGCGACGTTCAGGAATACTTTATTAAGGAAAAAGTAAGAAACTTCTACTCGGTTTCCATTTCCGGATATCACATCGCAGAAGCAGGTGCCAACCCGGTTTCCCAGCTGGCATTTACTCTAGCCAATGGCTTTACCTATGTTGAATATTACCTCTCGAGAGGAATGGACATCAACGATTTCGCTCCTAACCTTTCATTCTTTTTCTCCAACGGAATCGATCCTGAATATTCGGTGATCGGGCGTGTCGCCAGAAGAATCTGGGCCAAAGCCATGAAGCTGAAATACGGAGCTGACGAACGAAGCCAGATGCTGAAATACCACATCCAGACTTCCGGACGCTCACTGCACGCACAGGAAATTGATTTCAACGATATCCGGACAACGTTACAGGCATTGTATGCTATTTACGACAACTGTAACTCGCTTCATACGAATGCTTATGACGAAGCCATCACCACTCCGACGGAACAGTCTGTAAGAAGGGCCATGGCCATCCAGCTGATCATCAATAAAGAACTGGGACTGGCCAAAAACGAAAATCCGCTTCAGGGTTCCTTCATCATCGAAGAGCTGACGGATCTGGTAGAAGAAGCGGTGTATACGGAATTTGACAGAATCACAGAAAGAGGCGGTGTATTGGGTGCTATGGAAACCATGTACCAGCGTTCGAAGATCCAGGAGGAATCCATGCATTACGAATGGCTGAAACACACCGGCGAATATCCGATCATCGGGGTGAATACTTTCTTAGGAAAAGACGGCTCGCCAACGGTACGTCCGGGAGAAGTCATCCGCTCCACCGAAGAAGAAAAGCAGGCCCAGATCGAAATGCTTCACAACTTCCAGAAATCCAATGCCGATCAATCGGAGGAAGCCCTGAAAACACTGCAATACGCTGCCATTAACCAGCAGAATTTATTTGAAGTGATGATGGATGCTGTGAAATATTGTTCGCTTGGGCAGATTACCAATGCTTTGTTTGAAGTAGGCGGTAAGTACAGAAGAAATATGTAGGTCCGGTCCGTAGCCGGACAGGCAGTTACAGAAACATATCAAACCTTCAAGGTTCTTAAACCTTGAAGGTTTATTTAATACCACAAATGAGCGAAATGAATAACAAATCTTTACCGGAATACGGCAGATACTACCCCATTTACAACAGGGGAATAATGGACAGAATATTTTCTCCGATCATGAAAACTATATTTTTTTCTTAACCGCTATGATCAGCACCTTTCAGCCTTTTGTGATACAATTGCCCGGGTTCTGTTAAGAAATCATTTTCATTTACTCATTTATGTAAGTATGTATGGGACTATCCGTGGAGTTCATATAAAGCATGATATCCCATAAACCGGCCAAGCTCAATCGTAATTTGTTTACGAACTTTTTAAAAGCGAAGAAGAATTCAAACTATACCACACTGAAAACAAAGCTTATTCGGAGATAAATGAATTCATTATTGAGTTCTGACTTTTACCTCAAACCTTGAAGATTTAATCAAGAACTACTTAATTGCAGATCATTACAATGAAACCCAAAGCCATTTTCAACTGGAGCAGCGGAAAAGATTCTGCCCTGGCTCTGTACAAAGTTTTACAGGAAGACCGATTTGAAGTCACTTCCCTCCTGACCAGCATCAATAAAGAGTTTCAGAGAATATCCATGCATGGCGTCCACGTGTCGTTGCTGGAAAAACAGGCGGAAAGCTTGGGATTGTCCCTTACTAAACTGGAGCTTCCGGCAGACCCTTCAATGGAAGAATACCGGAATCTGATGCTTCAGACACTGAATAATTTCAAAGACTTGGGCATTACCCATTCGGTTTTCGGCGATATTTTCCTGGAAGATTTAAGAAAGTACCGGGAGGACCAATTGCAGTCCGTCAGCATGCAGGGCATTTTCCCTCTGTGGAAAATCAACACCGCAGACCTCATCCATGAATTCCTGGATCTTGGTTTTAAGACCATTGTCACCTGCGTCAATGAGACGTTTCTCGACAGAAGCTTCGCAGGAAGGATCATCGATGAAAATTTTATTAGAGATTTACCGGAAAACGTGGATCCCTGCGGAGAAAACGGCGAGTTTCACACATTCACTTTTGCAGGTCCTATTTTTAAAAACCCGATCAGTTTTGAAATGGGTGAAGTTGTAAAGAAAACCTATCCGAAACCCGGGTCCGCGGACAATGAAGAAAATGGTGACTATGTTTTCTGGTTCTGTGATCTGATAGCAAAATAATTAAATATAAATTACGTTCAGATTATAAACTGTTGCTATGAATCTGATTTTAAAAATTGACAAGCCTTGTAAAGAATCTTTAGACCGAATGACTGCTATTGATGAAGGAAAATTCTGCAGCTCCTGCTCAAAAAAAGTATTGGATTTTTCTCAATTACAGGGATCGGAAATTAAGAAAATCATTCAGGAAAATAAAGGAGAAAAAATTTGCGGGATTTTATCTAAAAATCAACTTAATAAAGCTATTTCAGGGGATGCTTTTAATCCGGAAATCCCATTAAAGCGTATAGGATCTTTCACAAAAATTACAGCAGGACTTGCCCTCACTGCAAGCATCATTAATCTTTACCCTGCGCAGTCTGCAAAACCTCATACGCCCGAAATTTCCATCGTGACCAATACGATGAAAAAACAAAAAGCAGAAGAGTTTCACAAAGATGATGGAAATACAATGATCAGAGGGAAAGTCATCAACCAAAACACAGGAAAGCCGGTGCCTGATGTAACGGTGAAATTAATTACCTTTCAAAAAATTTATAAGGGCATAACAGATAAGGATGGCTTTTACTCTCTTGAAATTCCCGATACGGCTATTAGAGAAAAAAATCTTTTTGAATTTAATCCTTCTGCCGGAATATTAAGTACAGAACTGGTTATCTTTAAAAAAGAAGAAATTTCAAACAGGAATATCACGCATCTTTCTGAAAATAGAATCTATGCAGAATATGGTGAAATCAGTGAAGCATTTCCTTATACCGATTCGCTTGTTATTCTGGAAGGCAAAAAGATCGATTATAAAATTTTCAACAAAAGTTATTTGCTTTTTTCCGACCGTTACGAAGTCTATTATATTCCTAAACCATTTACAGAGGCATTTACCCGCAATGAAAAAATCCAGGATCTATTTATTGCTTTCGTTAAATAACTCATTTCCTTAATAAATAACAGTTATTCATTTTCACCGACACATTTTTACTGTTTACCTCAAATTATTCTTTTTTTGTTATCCAAAATTTAATTTTGAATTAATAAAATTAATTTGACAATGAGAATAATTCAACTTTTTAGCAAAACGGTATTTTTGCTTTTATTCTTTTCTGCTGCATTTTCCTTTGCCCAGACAACAATAAAAATTACCTACTATACCGGATCAACACAGGATTATACAATTGCTGCCAGCGGAAAACTTTATTTCTCCGGAAGCAACCTGCTGGTGAAAACTTCAGGCTCAGCATCCAACATTTCCATTCCAACCGGGATTATCAAAAAAATCAATTTTACATCAGCTGTTCTGGCTACTCAGGAAATCGGTGCCCATAAGGATCAGATAAAGCTATATCCCAACCCTTCCGCAGACTTCATCACGATTACTTCTAATAAAAAGGAAGCACTAAAAGTAAAAATATATTCCGCCGAAGGAAGGCTTGTCCTCAACGGCACTTATCAGTCCGGGGAAGCGATCGACATCAGCAGCTTCAGAGAAGGATTTTATGTAGTCCAGGCAAATACCACCACTTTAAAACTGATCAAAAAATGAGAAAGCACTTTTATATTTTAATCGTACTGCTTTTGTCTTTCTCAGTAAAGGCACAAAGCAATATTATCGCCCACAATTCCGGAAATACCATGTATGCATCCCCCATACCGGTGGTAGACAGCATCAAGTTCAATACCAGCGATGCTAAATTTCACCTTAGCGGAAGTGTGGCAAGCCTCGACCTGCCGAAAAATATTGTCGACAGTTTAACATTCTCACCTACTACGGTAAGCCTGACTAAAATTTATATCATCTATAAAGGCTCGGACAATGCCACTATTATTAATCCGTATGCTGCACAAGGAGTAAACATCACAGCAACCGGAGGAACGGTGAATGTAGTCTCAACCGCCACCATCAGTAATCTGGAATATAATCTATTGGGAACCAGCACGACAGGAAGCCTGACGATGAGCTCAGCCCTTCCGGCGAATTTTGTACTGAATACCCTCAATATTACCAATGCCTCCGGTCCTGCCATCAATATTACCGGCGGACAGCCTCATACCTTCACTCTTCAGGCGGGTACTGTCAATTCATTAACAGACGGCTCTTCAAGTACAAAAAACGGGACTCTGCAAACCGACGGGAAAATACTTTTTAACGGAACGGGAACATTAAATATCAAGGGCATCAAAAAACACGGAGTTTCCACATCTTCCGGAATTGAAGTGCAGAACGGAACCATCAAAGTTATTTCTGCAGCTTCGGACGGTTTCCATTCAGAAGGATATACGATGAGCAACGGAACGGTAAATATTACCGCGACGGGCGACGCCATTGATGCAGGCGATACCGCCATATCGATCTCAGGAGGAAATATAGCAGCCGCTCTGGCTTCCGCAGATGTAAAAGCCATTAAAACGGGAACATCCACCATCGGGATTTCCGGAGGCACTTTTAATTTAACCTTAACGGGAGCACAGTCCAAAGCCATTAGTGCCAAAGGAAATATTACTTTTGACGGCGGCAGCATAACGGCCAGCCTTTCCGGCGCTGCCGTTCTTACCGCTTCGGGAAGCGGCTATGATCCCTCCTATTCCACTGCTATAAAAACCGATGCCGGCGTTATCATCAACGGAGGAACGTTTAACCTTTCACTGGCTTCAACGGCCAATGGCGGGAAAGGGATTTCCGCAGGACAAAATATCACCATCAATAATGGAAATATCACTATTACCAATACAGGTAACGGCGCAACTTATACCAATACCAATGGCGTGCTGGACTCTTATTCCGCTTCTGCGATTACGGCCGACGGAAATCTTCTGATCAATGCGGGTACCGTGACGACTACCAGCTCGGGAAGCGGAGGAAAAGGCTTAAAAGCAGACGGAACAGTAACCATCGGAAGCACAACAGGCAATCCTACGCTAATGATTAAAACAACAGGAGCCAGATTCCTGGTTTCAGGCACCGATTACAGCCATCCGAAAACATTAGTGGCTGCCGGAGCTGTTACCATTAACAACGGAAACAATACATTTAACTCTACAGATGACGGAATTCATTCCGATGCCTCAATTACCATCAGCGGAGGCACCAATACCGTTTCTGCGATTTCTGCCACTTCAGGAGTCGGCGAAGGTATAGAAGCGCCCATCATTACCCTGGCAGGCGGAGTGAACCATATTACCGCATCCAATGATGGCATTAATGCAACTTACGGAACCGTTGCCGGCGGAACGGAAGCCAATGACAACAGCCACCTGTATATCACCGGAGGCATTCACGTAGTGACCGGAAGTGACGCGATCGACAGCAACGGGAACATTACCGTTACCGGAGGTACAACGATCGTCAACGGCCCGACCAGCCAGCCGGAAGAAGGAATAGATTATAACGGAACATTTTTGATGAATGGCGGACTGCTTATTTCCGGAGGCTCGAATTCAAATATGACAAAAGCCATGGGAGCGGCCTCCACGCAGGTCGGAATGTACTTGAAATCCAGTGCACAACTTGCTACCACTTCCTTGTTGCATATTGAAAATGCAACGGGGACTGAAATGGTAACTTTCAAGCCAAAAAACGGCGTCTATTATTTTCATTTTTCAAGTCCTAACCTGAATAAAAATGTTGTCTATAAAGTATATTTCGGAGGAAGCTACACCGGAGGAAGCTATGTAGGAGGAACTTCCGGATGGGGACTGTACACCGGAGGAACCTATTCCAATACCGGAGGAACCCTGAAAAGTACCTTCACCACTTCACCGACAAATACCGTAAATACCGTCTCCTTTTGATCGGTATGTACATCATTACAGAAGCCTCTCGATTTTATTGAGAGGCTTTCCTAAAAATATTATCATAACATTACTTAGTACATAAATTAATTTTTTCGTTCAATCAGATAAATACGGATACTATACTTGAGCATTCAGGAAATCTTCTATCCGGACCACCGCCTTCTTATGTCCGAAAAAATTTAACATGACAAAAATAATCAGTACCTGTATAATGTAAGGTAAAAGCAATGTTACGAGCACATACCCGATTTCGCTGTAATTATTTTCCCTGAAAAACAAGTAAGGATATCTTCCGTCTTTTACAATGATTTGCGCCATCAGTCCGATCATTGAGAAGGTAAGAGCCGCATTTTGCTGATACATCGTGTAAAATAGTTTTCCCTTGTATTTATGGTCGTGTCTGATGTACTTCAGCATTTTGTAATTGAATGCCCAGATCATGATGGGAACCACAATAAACAATCCGTTCTGTATCCTGAAAAGATCCGTATAGTGGTCTGCATCGTCTGCCAGGTAAATAAAAATAAAACTTAAGGCTAACGAGACCAGTCCCAAAAGAACTGATTTTTTTAAAAGACGATTATTCCTGGCCCTGACAATTTTCTTAACGATGACCGGAATTTCCTCCGCATAGAAAACAGAATATTTTGTCATCCGGAATTCGCTTTCCCAAAGTTTCTGTGTCTTATGGAATGCTTCTTCAAAACTGACATTTTCTTCAGCCTGAATATCCGCTACCTGCGAAAGCATATGGTCTTTTACTTCCAACAGGATATCCAGCGGAAGCTGATGAAAAATTAAATAATCGGTTATGGCCTGCTCCTGTTCTTGGATTATCATTTGATTTTATAGATAATTCTTAAATTAAAACATTCACTTTCCGGGAATTGAAATATAATAGCTGTACCTGAACTACCAAAGAATACATCAAAAGCACTTTGTTCATCTGCCTGTCAATTATTTCACAGTAATCTACCATCAGTGCATGCCCAATTAAAAATACCGCAATTCCCAAAAGAAAATTTCTCACCAATAAAGGGTGGAAACTCATTGCAATGTAATTGGAGAGCTTCATTTGTTTCTTAATTAAATTATAAATCAGTAATAAAAACCATCCACCAAGAAACAAAATCTGTAATGTAACAAACAGGTTATTGTCCAGCAACAGCAATAAAAAAGATAAAGCTGAAAACATCGTTGAAATGACCATTATTTTCCGAAATCTATGACTTAAGATATCTTTTTCGATCCGGGTTACTTTTCTGAAAGAAAAGAGATCTGCCCTTACCATGTCGAGTTCCTTTTTCCAGCTGAATTTGGTTGCTAGAAATGCCTCATGAAAATTTTTATTCTCGTTGTCCATCAAATCTGTAATCTGAAGGATAAAATGATCTTTAACTTCTATAAGTATTTGAGGAGACAGCTTCTTAGAGATCAGATAAGCAGCAACCTGGTTTTCCTGTTCTTTGGTTATCATATGTTGAAAATGGTATTTAGATTAATTAAGTAGCTCTTCATTTCCTCTTCCTGCACCGCCTGCTGTTTTTTTCCTTTATCGGTTAAAAGGTAATATTTACGGTCCCTCCCGTTGATCTTCTGAATTTCGGAAGTAATCATTCCTTCCGCCTCCAGCTTATGGAGAAGCGGATACAGGGCACCTTCCGTCATCTCAAGCTCACCCTGGGTAAGCTCCTTTGCCCGCTGGGTAATCTGGTACCCATACATCTTCACTTCTTTGGCAAGCAGCTTTAGAATGATGTTTTGCAGGGTTCCTTTGTAAAGACTGTTTTTTTTCAATATCAAATCTTTTATACCTTGCAAATATATGCATAATTTTCTTATGTATTTAAATTGATTTGATTTTAAATGATATTAAATCAAGGAACTAATTTCTTAGTTGAAAATTTTCTGATAAAGAAATTCAGAAAGCCTTATCTTTGAAGCAATGATTGCAGAGAAGATTATTTTAGGAATCGACCCCGGAACGACGGTCATGGGTTTTGGAATTATTTCCGTAAAAAAGGGTAACATGGAAATGATTTCCATTCATGAATTGTTGCTGAAGAAATACCCGAACCACGAAACCAAGCTTAAATATATTTTTGATAAAACCCTGGCGCTGATTGACGAGTTCCATCCGGATGAAGTGGCATTGGAAGCCCCATTTTACGGTAAAAACGTACAGAGTATGCTGAAACTGGGCCGTGCGCAGGGCGTAGCGATGGCCGCAAGTCTTTACCGGAACATCCCGATCACGGAATATTCCCCGAAAAAAATAAAAATGGCCATTACCGGAAACGGAAATGCAAGCAAGGAACAGGTAGCCGGAATGCTGCAGAACCTGCTGAAGCTGAAAGAATTCCCGACCAAATACCTGGATGCTTCCGACGGTCTGGCGGTAGCGGTCTGCCATCATTTCAACTCAGGAACGATTGCCGATACCAAATCCTATACGGGTTGGGAAAGTTTTCTGAAACAGAACCCCGGCCGTTTAAAATAAAAACTCCCGCAGCATATAAAATCTGCGGAAGTTTATTGTCTTTTATTTTTAGAATTTACTTCGTCTTATATTCTTCCGGCGTAATTTTAAAATCTGCAGTTTTCTTACCTCCTTTATCATAATAGGTATAAACCATGGTCACATCATTGTCGCGGAACTCTTTAATATCGGGAGATGTTTTGATTACCCGTAACGCTCCTTCTTTGGCTGAGGTTTTAAAAACTTCGATCTGTTCCGGGCTTACTCCTTCCTGTACATCATCCGTTAAAGTATAATTATACCTGAAAATTTTGCCGGGCTGTGCAGAGACACTGTCGAGGCGTACCCCATCAGCTAAAATCTGGGGAGTTGTTTTGTTGATATTGGCCGCTACTTCTTTCAGGTCATCATCGATTTTATTTTCTTTTTTACATGAAGTTAAGGCCAGCGTAAGGCATACCAGAGAAAGGCAGATTGCATTTTTCATATTTAAATTTTTAATGATTGTTGTTTAAAGATAAGAATATTTTCTGTAATAATTTTAATTTACTGATTAACAATAAAGTAGACTAACAAATAAGCATACTGGGTAAAACATAATACTATCTTTTACATTGGTATGAATTTTAGTAGTACATTTGTATAAATTTTTCTGTCATGAAAAACAACCAACAAACTATAAATCAAGCGAATCATAAAATAAACGGGTTCCAGAAGTTTCTGATGCTATGTTCCGGAGGAAACATTCATATTTTAAGAAAAACACCGAGCGAATGGAATAAATTTGCAGGCATCGGCGGAATCGTCCTCTTTACTGCCGTTTTTGCCACGCTCTCTGCGGGGTATGCAATGTACACGGTATTTGATGAAATCTGGACCGCTCTCGGTTTCGGGGTTTTATGGGGGCTGATGATCTTTAACCTGGACCGGTATATCGTTTCTTCCATCAAAAAGACAGGAACCTGGTGGAACCAGGTGCTGATGGCCGTCCCGAGATTAATCCTGGCTACTTTTTTAGGCATTATTATTTCCAAACCGTTGGAGCTTAAGATCTTTGAAAAGGAAGTGAATAAACAGCTGAACACCATTATCCAACGAAACAAAAAGCAGCTTCAGGGCGAAATGAGCGGAAGGATCCTTCAGCAGAGCGGCCCTTTTGAAACCGAAAAGAAACAGATTGCCGACAAAATTGCCGGCTACCAAAAATCATATGATTCGGCGGCTGTAGAACTGGAAAAAGAAATCCTGGGAAAACAGTCCGGCTTAACCAGCGGCAAGGAAGGCTTCGGGCCGAACGCCAAGCGTAAACAGGAGCTGAAAGAACAGAGGAGGCTGGATTTGGAAAATTACAGAAAGCAGGCAGCACCCCGACTCCAATATCTTGATCAAGAGATCTCGAAAGTCTATACCAACCTGGAAACAGAAAGAAAATCTACGGAAACATTTGAAGATCGGTTCAACGGTTTTGCGGCAAGGCTGCAGGC
The DNA here is from genome assembly GCA_022701545.1 of Weeksellaceae bacterium. Taxonomy (GTDB): domain Bacteria; phylum Bacteroidota; class Bacteroidia; order Flavobacteriales; family Weeksellaceae; genus Chryseobacterium. The sequence continues at coordinate 13,613 of JAKOOG010000288.1, forward strand.
GTTGGACGAACTGGGAAAGAACTCTGCGATTATCGGATTAGCGGCAACTTTTATCATGGGACTTTTCATCTGTCTCGAAATTTCGCCGGTCCTGGTAAAACTGATTTCCCATGTCGGCCCTTACGATCACCTTCTCGAAAAAACAGAAAATGATTTCCGTTTGTATGCCAAAGAAAAAGTGGAAAAAGGAAATGCCCTGACGGATTTCCGGATTGATGATTTTAAGGATAAGCTCGGTAAGTAAGCAGACGGCAGGATTTCCGATAAAAAAAGTATAACCTCAGAGTCCGCTTTGGGGTTTTCTGTTTTTTTATCCTGCTGAATTCGCCAACTTGATTCTCAAAGAGAACAACAGTGGCTCCAATAGTTATTTATTTTTAGACACGATTTTCAGAAACAGCTCTTTCCGGTCCTTTAGCCCTAAAGCAAGGTAAATATTTTTAATGTGATATTTTACCGTATTTTCGGAAATAAACAGTTTTTCAGCAATTTCCTTGTTAGAAAGTCCTTTGGCCAGAAGTGCCAGAAGTTCTTTCTGCCGGTCGGTAAGCTTATCTTCGTGCAATTCCAGGCCGCCTCTTTCTTCTGTGGAATTTCCATAGACCGGCACCTGATTTTCCTTTATCTGCTGAAGATCTGCATTTATTTCAGATTTTTCTTTTTTATATCTCAAAGATCTGCGGTAAAAAATAAATCCGGCCACCAGCAGGCAGAGCGCTGAAACTTCCACCAGAATGCTTTTCCAGAAAAAGCCCTCTTCTTCCTCAATGTTCTCTTTCTTCAGGTCTTTTTGGTTATCGATCTGCATTTTAGAAAGCCTGCCTTCCCTGTTATCCTTATTTTTAAGGGAATCCAGAATCTTTACATATTGAAAAACCCTTTCAGCATTGCCTGCTTTTTTGTAGATCTCCAGCAGTTCTTCCGTAGCATAAATTTTATACTTCAGGATCGAACATTGCCCGGCGATGGCCAGCGATTTTTTATAAATAGCATTGACCGAATCCATCTTGTTCAGTTTTCCATACAGCTGCATCCTTTTTACCAAAACCACAGGCTGGTTGCACGGTGATGTCTGCTTTAATATGTTCAGACTTTCCTCATACATTTTTTCAGAAGCGGAAAATTCTTTTTTAAGGTATTTCAGATAAGCAGTCTGCATAACAATGTATGCCTTGTCCACCGGATCCAGATTCCGGAAGTTCAGCCGGACAATGTCCTGCATGATCCTGCCGGACTCCGCATACTTCTGATGATCGAAATAATTAAAAGCCGTTTCGGATTTTATACGCATCCGCAGAGAATCCTCCGTATCGGGAAGGTCTTTGGCCAGCTCCATGCTTTTATCAAGATATTTTACAGTAGTAGGATAATCATTCAGGCTGGGAAAGGATTTGCGAGAAGAAAATTCACAGACATTTCTTCTTTAAGGGTAATTTTTTTATCATCTAAAATTTCAAGAAGTATCTTTTGCGATTGATCATGCCGGCCCTGCTGGTTATTACGATAAATCTCTTTTTCCAATGTAGAGAAATTTATGTTCTGTGCCTGTACAGCAGAGGAGATGAACAATAGAAAAACTAGAATTTTATTCATAAAAAAGATGATGCAAAATTAGTTTTTTTAATGATAAAGAAATATTTCTCAAAGCATTCAATGAGAATTCATATTAAATTTATATTGTTTTTAAAAAATTAGAATCCGGTAATTTATTTTGTTTATCGTGGTAATTTATTTTCACCTTTATGAAGCAAAAAAAGCCCTCTCTTTCGAGAGCGCTTTTTAAGCCGGTAAAACAAAGGGCTTATTTTACCATTAATTTTTCACTTTTTACCGTTCCTTGAGCAGTTATTTTTACAACATAGTTGCCTTTGGTAAGCCGGGAATCTATTTTTACAATTCCGTTCTGCGGTTTTTCCTGAGATTTATAAACGACTCTGCCTGAAACATCCAACACCTGAATATCCAATGCGGTGTTTACCGGTGTTTGATGTAAAACATACCGTTTTCAGAAGGGTTGGGATATAAAACGAAATCCTGGCTTTTGTTGTTAACGTCCTGTGTAGACAGCGTACTGCTGCTGATGGAAACTTCATAATCTTCCACCTGTCCGTAAGCAAGCTGTCCGCATGGATTACTGCTCATATCATTTGAATCGGCAATGATACGCATTCTGAGAGGCGTGTTGAGCATAACGCCGGTTGCAGGAATATTAAAATTAAGATTTGTATTGGTTCCCGGAGCAACTGACTGGTTGTTGACAACCAACTCACTGCTTTCAAAGTTTCCGTTGTTGTTATAATCGATCCATACAGAAAAATTATTCGTATTGGTAGTACAGGCTACCGTCAGCGTCTGAGGATTGCTCATCGCCGGATTGGTAGGAAAACTGGCATATCACTGCAGGCCTGCCGTATTTGAAAGCGGAACGGAATCAAAAGTGTTTACCACATAGATGTTGTAGTATAAATTGGTATCCCATCTGGACAAGGCTCTTGCCTGATCAGCCGATACTCCGTCCGTATTGTCCGAATTCAATCCTTTTGTGGAATATTGAGGATAGGTGGAAGTTACGTTTACCTGTACGATTCCGCTGGTTGCGTTGCACGATGCGTTTCTTTTGGCAAGAACCAGCCGAAAAGGGATCACTGTACCTCCCTGGGCGGTTGTATATCATTCTCCACCGTAAGTAGTGCTGTAAAATTTATTGCAATTTTCTATCCACGCATTTATTTCCGCATCCGTCTTCAACGGGGCCGTTCCGTCATTCATCAGATGCACGACCACAGGGATATCATAAACAGCATCAGCAACATTTTTACCTGTTATTCCCTGATCCATCAGATATTTCTGTATATCTGTGGCCAAAAGTCTTGCTTCTGCTTCCAGGCGGGCTTTTTTACATTCGGGTCTTTGGCTTCGATGGCAGCCTGAACCTTATTAAAATTACAAGGTTCCTGTAAAGATTGGGAAAATGCATGGGTACAAAAGCAAATTCCGGCAAAAAATAATATTCGTTTCATATCTAAATTATAGGCTGCAAAATTAATCACTGCCATAAAGACAAAGAACTACCCCGAAAGGTAGTTCTTGCCTGTTTATTCAAATACTACCCATAAGGGTAGTTTGTTTTAATTAACTGATAATCAAAAATATATTATTTAACAATCAGTTTGGATGTTTTACTATTCTTACCATTTGAAATCTGGATCATATATACTCCTTTTTCAAGATGCTGATTGATTTTATAAAGATCTTTTCCTTCTCCTGTTACAGATGGAGTAGCTACTAACCTACCCGACATATCGGAAATAGAAATTTTAAGGTCTTTTCCATTTTTTGCCTTAACAAATACCTGATCACCGCTTGCAACAGGATTTGGATAGACTATTAAGTCATCATTATCTGCTTTAGTTTCATTAGTCGCAAGAGAAGATGATACTAAGGTTACGGCATAATCCTCGATTTGACCGGATCCAAGTTGTCCGCAAGGTGAATATGAGCTTGTGCTATTCATATCAGCCAATACCCTCATACGAAGCGGCGTATTCATTACAGCACTTGAAGGAGGGGTAAAGTTAGCTGTAAAAGTTCCGAAACCACCAGCTCCGGCAGCCACATTGTTTCCTGATGCTACCAATTCCGAAGTTTCAAATGTTCCGTTATTGTTATAATCAATCCATACCCTAATGGACTGATTTGCACTTGTAGCCTTTACAAATTCTACGGTAACAGTCTGCTGCTGATTTACAACCAGAGGCGTGTGGGCATTAGCCAAACAACCATTCAGAGTATAATCCACATAATAAGTCGCATGAGCCTGCCAGTACCCCGGCGACTCATTATTGATCTGTCCCAATTTAACAGCGGTAGGACCCGCAAGATAATTTCCGGGACTTGTAATGCCCGTAGGATTACAGCTGGCTGCAACCGGTACAATAGCAGTTATAGGAGTAGATGGTAAAGCAGTTGCTCCTTTCGAAGTTGTCAAGCTTCCCCGAAGCAACATGAAAAAATTATCAATATTCTCACCCTGACCTGCCGTAAATTTTTGTGCAACAGAATTTGAATAATTCATCATATTATACTGTACTCCCTGATAATTAACACCCGTACAAGAATTAACGGAAGAGTTGCTCGGCACCGGCCAAAGGGTATATCCGCTTCCTGCCCTTTCTGTATCACAGATGCCATCATCATCATCTTCGCATACCCCGGTAGTTGGCGGGCAATAATCTGCAGCACCTGGGACAGCAGCGTAATTTCCTCCCTGGAAAGTATGGTATAATCCCATCGCATGACCGAACTCATGTGCAAATGTTGTATCATGTGCATTGGTAACTACCCCTGACTTCATAAAAGATTCATAATTTGAATCCAGATTATTAGGAAAAGCAGCAAATCCCATCAATCCTGAATTTGGAGATGTACTTCCGTCAAAAGTACTTATAACATAAATGTTAAAATAGGATGCTTCAGGCCAGTGAGGAGCTAAACTTTTAATAGACGTTCTGCTGGCTCCATTGGTTGTCTGATAAGCCATTCCATACGTATTGTAATTGCTTAATGAACCTCCATCATATCTGATAATTCCGTTTGTAGACTGGCAGTTTGGTGTCCTTTTAGCTAAAACAAGTTTGATTGGAAAGACAGCTGACTGACCAAAGTCACTGGGTACTCCGTTCGCAGGCCAAGGATAGGTTCCTGCATACATTTTATTTGCATTCTCGATCCATGCCTGTATCTGTGCATCGGATTTATTATAGGCACTTCCAACTGCAGCACCAGTAGGATAGATAACATGAACGACTACCGGAATTTCATAAATTCCATTCACGAGCTTAGCAGATTCGGCAGAAGGGTTATTTTTCTTTTCTGATTTAATTCTATTGACGATTTTTTCAAATGTCTCTCTTATGCCAGGAATCTGCTTATCCTGTAAAGCTAATTCTTCATCAAAACCACAGATTTTATTTTGCTGTTGAGCGGTTAGTGATAAAGAAAAGAGCATAAAACCATAGAGTAATATTTTCTTCATTTTATTAAATATTTTTTAGTTCCTAAATTTACAAATTATTATATAACTTTATTACTTTCTTTCATTCTCTTACTAGTAATAAATTGACAACTTTTTAAACGATAGAGTTATAGAATTTATTTTATTAGCCCTTAATTTTATAAATATCCTTTAATTTTTACACCATATATACGACTTATCTATATTGACTATTACTTAAGGATTATTGTTGTATAACGATAACTTAATCACATATTACACTAATAATTATATCTCTAAAAATTAATTATGCCAATAAACAAAAAGCTGCTCAATTATTCATTGAACAGCTTTCTATTAAATACTTAATTATTTATAAAGAATAATTCGGAGCTTCCTGAGTAATGATGACATCATGAGGATGGGATTCTTTTAACCCGCTTCCCGTAATCATGACCATTTTGGTTTCCGTTTGCAAAGCTTCAACATCCTTTGCACCGCAATACCCCATTCCGGCTCTTAAGCCTCCGGTTAACTGGAAAATAACGTCTTCCAACGTTCCTTTGCTCGGCACCCGCCCCTCGATTCCTTCAGGAACGAATTTTTTGGCCTCACTCTGGAAATATCTTTCTTTTCCGCCTCTCTTCATTGCAGAAAGACTGCCCATTCCCTGATAGGTTTTGAATTTCCGGCCCTGGAAAATAATCTCTTCACCAGGTGCTTCATCCGTTCCCGCCAGAAGTGACCCCAGCATGACCGCTCCTGCACCGCTGGCAATCGCTTTTACGATATCTCCTGATAGCTTGATTCCACCGTCGGCAATCACCGCAACATTTTTGGTTCTGGCATATTCGTACACATTGTAAATCGCAGACAATTGAGGAACCCCAACCCCTGCTACCACTCTCGTCGTACAGATAGATCCGGGACCTACCCCTACTTTAAGAACATTTGCTCCGGCTTCGATCAGATCCTTGGCCGCTTCTGCCGTCACAATGTTTCCGCCTACGATATCCAGATCCGGATAGGTTTTCCTGATTTCTGAGATTTTATCTAAAACGCCTTTGGAATGACCATGGGCCGAATCGATACCGATGATATCCACTCCGGCTTTCACCAAAGCTTCAATTCTCTCTAATGTATCTTCACCTACTCCCACACCTGCTCCAACGATTAACCTTCCGTTCTGGTCTTTGTTGGCGTTCGGATATTCCAGCTGGTTATCGATATCTTTGATGGTGATTAAGCCTACCAGTTTATTTTCAGCATCCACGATCGGAAGCTTTTCCACTCTGTTTTTAAGAAGAATCTCCTTGGCTTTTTCTAAGTTGGTGTTTTTATCGGAAGTGATCAGGTTATTTTTCGTCATGATCTCTTCTACCTTCATCCCAAGGTTTTCCTGGTATTTTACATCTCTGTTGGTAATGATCCCGATCAATACATTTTCAGGATTTACCACCGGCAGACCGGAGATTTTGTATTTTGCCATCAGCTCTTTTGCCTCTCCCAGGGTAGCATCTTTGGAAAGCGTTACAGGATCGGAGATCATTCCGTTTTCGGAACGCTTTACCCGGTTTACCTGGGCTGCCTGCTCAGCGATGGTCATATTTTTATGAATGAAACCTAAGCCTCCCACTCTCGCCAGGGCAATAGCCAGTTCAGCTTCCGTTACCGTGTCCATAGCAGCAGAAACGATCGGAACATTCAGCGTAATTTTATCGGTAAGTCTTGATTTTAATGAAACCTGATTAGGTAAAACTTCTGAATAAGAAGGGACTAGAAGCACGTCATCGAAAGTGATGGCTGTCTCTACAATTTTGTTATGAATAGACATCTTTACTTTCTTGCAAAATTAAGATATTTTATCGAAATACGAAAATCAAGTTTAATAGTTTAAATAAAACTTAATAATCAACAGTTTAAATCAAAAAACCACTCCTCTCGGAATGGTTTCAAACAAAATAATTTATACTTTTTACGGTGATGGCTCACCATTTCAGTCATTTTTTCCGGCATCCGTATTCATGGATTTTACAGGATTGGATTATTTATCGGATGCCGAGGCAATCATCTTAGAGATATCATCGGTTGTAAAATTACCTTTTACATCGACGAACAGAAGCTCTTCTTTCGAATTGATGGTAATCAGCATATTTTTAATCGCCTCTCCTTTCTGCTTTACCCGGATGTTGATCCGGTCGCCATCATGCATAATGGTTGCCCAGTCTTCATAATTATTGTTATTCAGATAAGCCGCAAAATCTCTCAGCATGCTTTTGTCGCCATTTTCTACTGTCAGCACTTTCACTTTTGAAATCTTCTTGATGAGGCGGATAATATCTTCATGATCTTCCCCGTCTTCCCGTAATGCTTTTTTAATGATGGGCTTCGCGAGGAACATCGGGAGGTTTATGCTTGTAAATTTTGCCCCTTTAAATTCTTCTCCGGAGTCTGAGAAATACGATCCATTCGCTTTTCCGGAAGATACGATGCAGGACTGCAGCAGCATCATGGTGCAAAGCATCAGAAAAATGGTTTTTATAATTTTCATGGTGACCTGTATTTAAAATTAATTGATCGGTTTTAAAGTTCCGCCAGACATTTTACTGATATCGGCCGTAATTTCGGGATTTCCTCTGTAACGGATCATACCGCCTGAAGATGCTTTTGCTTTTAAAGTACGCGATGCATTTACCGATAAGCTTCCTCCCGAAGTAGATTCGGCCTCTACATGATCTGCGCTGAAGTTTTCCCCTTTACAGAGTGCACCGCTGCTGATGTCAAAGGCTGCTGACCCAGCTCTTCCTTCAATATTCGTATCGGAACCGCTGGATCCTTTTACCATTACATTTTTAGCATTTACCTCAACTTTAATGCTTGTTCCGGATGAAGCTTCAACCCTGGCATTGTTTGAAACATCGAACATCCCTTTCACCATTGCTCCGGAAGAGGCATCAATACTCATATTGTTTTCGCGAACCGGACTGATGGCCGTAAACAGTGCCCCCGAAGACGCTTTGATATTATCCATCCTCGGCGATGAGACATTTACACTGAGGTTTTTGAATTTTAAATTTTTCTGCCCTTTGTTATCGACATATACTTTTAAAATACCGCCTTCCACCTTGGTGATGATATACTGAAGTTTATCGGCATCAGCAATTACCTTTACACTGGTGGTATTTTCCTGTTTGAAAACCAGATTAACACCCGTGCTTACCTGAATCCCTGAGAATTCTCCTACGTTCCGGTTTTCTCCATTCAGATAGGAAGAGCTATTTTCGGAAATCGTGTTGTTTCTGGAATTGGTTACCGGATTGATATTGGTTTCCGTAGAATTGATGATCTTATTGATATCCTTCATCGACAGTTTTCCGTCCAGTTTTATCAGGATGCTTTCTTCCCTTCCATTATCGATACTGAGCAACAGGTCATCCAGCACGCCGTCTCTTTCTTCAGCGGAAAGAAACTTGATTTTTGCTCCATTGCTGTTCATGGACATGATTTCACTGTAGTTCAGATTGCTCAGGTAAGATTTGATATCTTTATTAATCTGAGCCAGCTGGTGCCCTTTTGCAGAATTTCCGTCCTGGGGTTTTTCTGCGATAAAAACTTTTAGTCCGGTAATTTTAGACAGCAGCGGCTTAATCTGGTCCAGTTCTGCATCTCCCAGATCAAGACTGCTCAGCATCCCGAACATCGGTTTGGCAATCTTAATGGTCGTTACACCCTCTACTTCCTGATATTTATCAAAAAGCTGGTCTACTTTATCCTGCCCGTACACATTGAAAAAATGTGAAAAGGCCAATGCGAATATGATGAATACTTTTTTCATGAGTCAATTTTTAATTGATGATTAGTGCCTGATCAGGTGCATAATCTTTTTTTAAGGTTAATTAATAATCGTCGTCAACGACTTTAGGCTGTACTAATTTTTCACTGACGTTATTTGCAAATATTTGAAATGAATACTTAGTCACGTTTATTGCTTCTTCCACATTATCGATTCTTTTTCCGTTCACGATCACGTAAGAATCTTTATAGCCGGTAGAATCCGCTTTTGAAGAATTGTAAACATATTTCGGCTTTCTTTCTTTCTTCAGCCTTCCTCTTTTCGGAAGGATTTCATCCAGAACATCTTTTTCGGCTATTCTATTCTGCTGAAAGATTGAATCTTTCTTTGTTTCGGCAAGAGAATCGTTCGGATTGCTGATCGCTACCTGATGATCGCGGTTTTCTTCGATAAAATTGTTTTTCTGCTGCCTGATCTGGTTTTCCACCAGCTTGGCCTGATCTTCAATCTCAGCGTGCTGATTTCTGTTGAATATAAAACCGATGCCCAGCAATACCGCCACACTTGCCGCCATCCAGAACCATTTCGGGAACGAAGGTTTTGTTTTCGTACCGATTGGAACTATTGGGGCTTCTTTATTTTCCTGAACCTCATCTTTGCCTTCCGCCTTTTTCAGGAAATCTTCAAAATTCCAATCCATTTTTTCTTCCTTGATCTCCTGGAAGATCTCGTTGTATTTATCTTGAAATTTGTCTTTGCTCATAATTCATCAATTGTGAAATTTGCTCTTTTACCTTTTGTCTCGCCCGCATCAGGTTTACCCGTACTGCGTTTTCTTCCATTTCCAGCATTCCGGCAATCTCCGAAACTTCATATTCTTCTACATCCTTTAAATGGATCACCGTCTTTTGTTTCTCCGGAAGCTCATTGATAAAGCCGATAATGTATTCTTTCAGGTTATTCACCTCCATGCTGTAAAGCTCGGAACGGTGAAGCTGCATATCGGCATATCCGGTCTTCACCTCATGATGCTTCAGCCGGTTCAGGCATTCGTTCCGTACGGCTTTCAGCGCATAGGACTTCAGATTCCCGAACTGCGCCAGCTCTTCTCTTTTCTGCCAGAATTTAATCATCAGGTCCTGCACCACATCTTCCGCTTCGTCACTGCTCATCACAAACCTTTTCGCAAAGCGATACATCTCATTTTTGAGACTGAATACCGTATCCCTGAAGGTTTCCTGAGTCATAAGTTTTGTTTCTATAAGTAAGACAACCGGTTTTTACATTTTATTACATCAAACA
>JAKOOG010000293.1 GCA_022701545.1 Weeksellaceae bacterium
GTAAATTTGCGCCATGAAATTGTTTAAAGAATTTAGAAAACAGGAGGTTCTCGTACTTTTGTACCGGATCTTCCTGGCCTATTTTTTCTACCAGATTGCACGATTCCTGTTCTGGTTTTTCAACAGAGGGCTGATCAAAATAGATTCCGTTTCAGAATATTTCAGCCTGGCCTATCATGGGATTGCCTTCGATACAACGGCTATTCTATATGTAAATGCACTGTTTATCCTTCTCAGTCTCATTCCTGTAGTTGTAAATACAAGAAAAGGATACCAGAAATTCCTGTTCTGGCTGTATTTCGTCACCAACGGAATTACCTATGCCATGAATTTCGGGGATTTCGTCTATTTCAAGTTTTCGCAGATGAGGCTTACTTCGGCAGCCATGCAGGTGGCGAAACACGAAGATAATATATTCAGGGTTTTTACCGCTTCAATTATTCAGAATCCTTTTATCGTGTTTTGGTTTGTGGTGTTGATGGCATTATGGGTATTTCTTTATAAGAAGGTAAAAGTAAATCAAAAGAAGCCGGTAAAACTGGTTCCGTATTTCATCTGGTCGGTTTTTGTACTCTGTATTACCGCTGTTCTGGCAGTCGGCGGGATCCGTGGAGATTTCAAGCACAGCACACGGCCGATTAACCTGGTCGACGCGAACCGTTTTGTCAAGCTGCCTTCTCAGGGGAATGTTGTTTTGAACAGCACGTTTTCCTTTTTAAGAACGTTAAATACAAATAATTTTAAGGAAGTCCGTTTTGTCGATCAGAAATTTATCGATGAGAATATACACCCTTATAAATTGTACGAGCGGAATGTAGGTTCCAAACCCAATATTGTCATCTTCATCGTGGAATCGTTCGGAAGGGAATATTCAGGAGCATTCAATAAAGATAAAAATATAAAAGATTATGTATCCTATACTCCTTTTATCGATAGCCTGGCCAATGAAAGCCTGATCTTTCCGAATATGTTTGCCAACGGACGGCAGTCGATTCACGGGATGAGCTCCGTGCTGGCAGGAATTCCCAGCCTGACGGATGCCTTTACCAGCTCACCGTATTCCAACCAGAAAATCCAGTCGATTGTTTCGGTCTGCAATGATATGGGCTACGATACTTCTTTCTATCATGGTGCTCCGAACGGCTCGATGGGCTTTCTGGGTTTCGGGAATATTTTAGGGTTTAAACATTATTTCGGAAAGACGGAGTATAATAATGATGAGGATTTCGACGGGATCTGGGCCATCTGGGACGAACCGTTCCTACAGTATTTTGCTAAAAATGTCGGGAAAAAACAGCCTTTTATGGCAACGGTATTCACCGCTTCTTCGCACCATCCTTTTAAAATCCCCGAAAAATACAAAGGTAAATTCAGAAAAGGGAAAATTGTAATGCATGAGCCGATCGAATATATGGATTATTCGATTAAAAAGTATTTCGAAACGGCAAAGAAGCAGCCCTGGTATCACAATACGATTTTTGTATTTACCGGCGACCATACCAATGAAATGTATTATCCGGAGTATGAAAAAGCCATGAACCGGTTTGCCGTTCCGCTGATCTTTTATTCGCCGAATCCGGAATACCATCTGAAAGGCGTCAATCAGGAACTGGCCCAACAGATCGATATTTATCCGACGCTGGCAGATCTGATCGGTTACAACAAAAAGATCAGAAGCTGGGGAAGAAGCCTGCTCAGCGAAAAACAATATCAACCGATTATTGCCAACTCGGACGGAACGGTTGAACAGTTTATCATCGGAAATTATATCTATCGGTTTGACGGAAAAGAAATTGTAGGTGCTTTCGATAAAAATGACCTCGGACTGGAAAAAAATCTTCTCCCGCAGTCAAAAGGAAATGCTGAGATCGTAAAAGGGGAAAAAACAGCAAAGGCCTGGTATCAGGATTATATGGACCGGGTAATCAACAGGAAGTTACATTAAATAAAATAACAGCGATATTCTCGTTTTTTTGGAATATCCTTTGTAATATATGCTTCGTATAATAAAATTTTTTGCAGATTTAAAATTAATTTATATTTTTAGCAATAGATAGAAATTGAAAATAACAGTACTAAAATTAAAAGATAAGAAATATGAAAAAATTATTGTTAACCTTCGCCCTGTCATTATTCGGTGTCATGACGTTTGCACAGATCGAAGGAAAATGGAAAACCATAGATGACGAAACAAAACAGGCAAAATCCATTGTTGAGATCTATAAAAAAGGAGATCAGTATTACGGAAAAGTATCCCAGCTGCTGATCAAGCCCGCCAATCCGAACTGTACGGAATGTAAAGACGACCGTAAAAACCGGCCGATCGTGGGGATGGAGATCATCAGAGGCCTGAGAAAAGACGGTAATGAGTTCACCGACGGAACCATTACGGATCCTAAAACCGGTAAAACCTATAAGTGTACCATCAAAAGGGAAGGCGATAAGCTGAATGTAAGAGGGTATCTTGGATTCTCCCTGATAGGCAGAACACAAACCTGGCAGAAAGTGAATTAAACCTGATCAGGATTAATTACAATTAATACACGGCATTTCATTAAATGAAATGTCGTTTTTGTTATGTAAATAATAAAAAAACATTACTTTTGTACTCTAAATTTTTCAAATAAATATGGCAGAATATACTTTTCGTGAGGTAATTGCACAGGCAATGAGCGAGGAAATGCGTAAAGACGAATCCATCTTTTTAATGGGGGAGGAAGTTGCAGAATATAATGGTGCATACAAGGCTTCAAAAGGGATGCTTGATGAATTTGGTCCTGAGAGAGTAATCGATACACCGATCGCCGAGCTTGGTTTTACAGGGATTGCTGTAGGTGCTGCGATGAATGGTAACAGGCCGATTGTAGAGTATATGACCTTCAATTTCTCATTGGTGGGGATCGATCAGATTATCAACAATGCGGCAAAAATCCGTCAGATGAGCGGCGGCCAGTGGAACTGCCCGATTGTTTTCCGCGGTCCTACTGCTTCGGCAGGCCAATTGGGAGCTACCCATTCCCAGGCTTTTGAAAACTGGTTTGCCAACATTCCAGGTCTTAAGGTAGTGGTGCCTTCAAACCCTTACGATGCGAAAGGATTATTAAAGACGGCTATTCAGGATAACGATCCGGTAATTTTTATGGAATCCGAGCAGATGTACGGAGACAAAATGGAAGTCCCTGAAGAAGAATATTACCTGCCGATAGGAAAGGCGGATATCAAGAGAGAAGGTACCGATGTCACATTGGTTTCTTTCGGGAAGATCATGAAATTGGCCATTCAGGCTGCTGAAGATATGGCGAAAGAAGGGGTTTCTGTAGAAGTAATCGATCTTAGAACCGTTCGTCCTCTGGATTACGATACTGTTTTGGCATCGGTTAAAAAGACCAACAGACTGGTTATTCTTGAAGAAGCATGGCCATTCGGTTCCGTAGCTTCCGAAATTACCTATATGGTACAGCAGAAAGCATTTGACTTCCTGGATGCTCCGATCAAAAGGATTACGACTCCTGATGCTCCGGCACCTTATTCTGCTGCTTTATTTGCAGAATGGTTCCCTAAACTTGAAAAAGTAAAAGAGGAGATTAAAAAAGCAATGTACGTTAAGTAATGAAACGATTATAGAGAAAAACTTCCGAAAGGAAGTTTTTTCATTTATTATATTCATGAATAAATGTTCATGGGGTTATAAATTTCACTTAAATTTGCGCGTTTAAAATTAATTTAGCTGATATGGCAGAAGTTGCAGAAAGCGGTCATCATTTTGACATTAAGAAGCTTTCTTTCATTGGAATTTTAGTTTCTCTCGGGATCGTTTTCGGAGATATCGGTACTTCACCGCTTTACGTAATGAAAGCCATTGTAAACGCCAGAGAAAGTGGCAGTACAATGCCTTTCAACGAATATATCGAAGGTGCCCTTTCCTGTATTATCTGGACCCTGACGCTTCAGACCACCATCAAATATGTGATTATCGCCTTAAGGGCGGACAATAAAGGAGAAGGCGGGATCCTGGCTTTATTTTCACTGGTAAAAAACCTGAAAAAAGGCTGGCTTTACCTGATTGCAATCATCGGAGCGGCTGCTCTGATCGCGGATGGAGTAATAACCCCATCCCTGACGGTAATGTCTGCGATCGAAGGTCTTGAAATATACAATCCGCATACCCCTGTGGTACCGATTACCATCGGGATTCTCATTGTGATTTTCGTGGTGCAGCAGTTCGGGACCAGCTTTATCGGTAAGTTTTTCGGCCCTGTGATGGTCATCTGGTTTTTAGTATTGGGAGGTTTGGGATTATCGCATCTTAGTGAAAATATCGAAATTTTAAGATCTTTTAATCCGTATTATGCGTATAAACTGATTGTCAATTCACCAAGTGCCATCGTTATTTTGGGAGCCGTTTTCCTTTGTACTACCGGAGCGGAAGCACTTTATTCAGATCTTGGGCACTGTGGAGCGAAAAACATCAGGGTGAGCTGGGCATTTGTAAAAATTATGCTGATCCTTAACTATCTGGGACAGGGAGCTTGGCTGTTGACGAATTATAACAAACCCGGGTTTTCTGTAGTCAATCCTTTCTTCGGAATTATGGAAGAATGGATGGTGGTGCCGGGAGTTATCATGGCAACGGCAGCCGCAATTATCGCCAGCCAGGCTTTGATTACGGGATCATTTACCATTTTCTCAGAAGCCATGTCTCTGAATATGTGGCCGAACCAGAAAATCGACTATCCTTCCGGGGTGAAAGGGCAGATGTACATCCCGAGAATCAACTGGGGTCTTTTGCTGTTCTGCATCATCGTGGTGCTTCATTTTAAAGAATCGGGCAAGATGGAAGCCGCTTACGGACTGTCCATTACCGTAACGATGCTGATGACAACCATACTTTTGGTCTACTGGCTGTTGAAACGCAGGGTCAACAAATTCTTTATTCTGGTGTTCGGGTTGGTTTATATGGCCATCGAGCTGGGTTTCTTCAGCGCAAATGTGATCAAATTCATGGAAGGAGGCTGGATTACAGTTGTATTGGCAGGTTCTATCGGGGTTTGTATGTATGCCTGGTATAACGGAAGACAGATCAAAACCAAATTCATCAAGTTCATTAAGCTGGAAAAATATATCCCGATCATTAAAGACATGAAGCTTGATGAAACCATTCCGAAATATGCGACCAATTTAGCCTACCTGAGCCGTGCCAAAAGAAATGATGAAATCGAGTCCAAGATCATTTATTCCATCATCAAAAAACAGCCGAAAAGAGCCGACCATTATTTTATCCTGAACATCGTCAATCAGGAAGATCCGTATACATTCAAATACGTTGTGGATGAAGTATTGCCGGGAACAATCTATAAAATCAATTTCATGTTGGGCTTTAAGATCGACAGAAGGATCAACGATTACTTTGATATGGTTTTAAGGGATATGATGGCAGACGGAACCATTCCTTCCCGAAGCAGCCATCCCTCTTTAAGAGCACACAATATTCCGCCGGATCTGAAGTATGTCATCATCGATAACACCTATATCAATGATATTCTTCTTACCGTAAAAGAGAAAATTATCTTAAATATCTATAATTTTGTTAAATACATAGGCAGTGACGACTTCAAGGCCTGGGGGGTAACGTCCCACAATGTGGTGGTGGAATCTGCGCCTATGACGGAAGACTGCGTCGGGAAATCAAAAATCCAGCAGTGTGATTTTATCCGTCACAACAGTTAAATTCTTTAACACTGGCGGATCGTAAGTATTTAAATAAAAATCAATAAATTTGTAGATAAATTTTTTGATGGATACGATACAGAAAGAAAAAAATATCGCGCTTATAAAGGACGTTCTCAGAAACTACCTATTGGAGAAAGGTTTCCGGAATACGCCTGAAAGATATACTATATTAGAGGAAATTTACAGTATGGATCATCACTTCAATGTGGATGATCTGTACTTGTTAATGCTGCAGAAAAAATACCATGTTTCCAAAGCTACGATTTACAATACCATTGAGATTTTCCTGGATGCGGGGCTGATCCGTAAGCATCAGTTCGGGGAAAAGACACTCACTTCTTCATCTTACGAGAAATCTTATTTTGATAAGCAGCACGATCACCTGGTGATCTATAAAAAAGATTCAGATAAGGAAATTGAAGAAATCATTGAATTCTGCGACCCGAGAATCCAGGGCATTAAAGAAGCTATTGAAGAAGCATTCGGTGTAAAAATCGATTCCCATTCGCTGTATTTTTATGGCACTAAGAATGACTAATCTGTCCCTTCCGGTGAAGCTCGTATTTATTATATTGGCCTTTATTTCAACGCTTGCCTTTTCACAGGAACAACAGAAGCCGTTCCTGAAAGATCCTTATTTTACTCCTAAAACACCGCAGAACAATGCGCCGCCTGCAGAAAAGGTAAAGCATATTCACTCCGATGAGCTGCGGAAGGATGAAAAATATGATGGCAATAATTATTTTGTTGGAAACGTCCAGTTTTCCCATCAGGGTTCCTTGCTGAATGCCGATCTCGTTATTGTTTATGAAGAGCAGAATTTTATTAAAGCCATCGGTAATGTAAAGCTCCAGAATGCCGACGGCTCCGTAATCACTGCGGATGAAATGGAGTACGACGGGAATACGCAGAAAGGGATAGCCCGGAAAAACGTTGTGCTTACCGATCCGAAAGGAACGGTGATCAAAACCGAAACCATGTATTACGACAGGGTTTCCAATCAGGCTTATTACAATACAGGAGGTACGATCAACGACGGAAAAAGTACGACGTACTCAAAATCAGGAACCTATTATCTCGCAACCAGGACAATTGACCTTACCGGGAGAGTGAAAATTGAAGATAACCAGTATGTTCTGGAAGGTGATAATGTGGTGCAGAATCAGAATACCAATATCGTCAACATCAACGGTCCTACCACAATCGTAAACAAAAAGAATCCTAAAAACCGCATCGTTACCGACAAAGGGAATTACAACACGAATACGAAAGAAGCTTTTCTCTACAAGAATTCCAGAGTTTATTATAACGATAAGATCCTGACCGGCGATGAAATGTACTATAACCAGCTGACCGGTTTTGGAAAGGCGACCGGAAATGTTACTCTGGACGATCCCAATGAAAGAAGATGGATAAAAGGGGGCTACGGGGAAATTTTCGAAAAGAAGGATTCGGCGATGATGACCAAAAATCCGTACGCCGTAAAAGCTTTGGAAAAAGATTCCATGTATTTTGCTGCGGAAAAGATTTTATCTTTCCAGCGTCCCGACTCTTCAGATATTAAGGTGAAGAAAAGCTTTTTAAGAGCTTTCCGGAAAGGGAGATTCTATAAATCGAATGCTCAGGGAAGGGCAGACTCTATTGCCTTTAATGAGACGGATGGTGTTCTTCATATGTTTACGGATCCTATACTCTGGAGCAACGGAAAGCAGGTAACAGGAGACAAAGTGGAAGCCTATTTCAATACCCAAAACGAGAATATCGATTCTTTAAAAGTCATCGGTAATGCTTTTGCCATCAGCAAGGTGGATTCCCTTAGCCTGAAAGATGAATTCAATCAGGTAAAAGGAAAGCTGATGACGGTTTATTATGGTGCGGACAACAACATCAAAGAAGCCAAGGTTATCGGCAATGCACAGGCTATCTCTTATTCGGATGACGAAAATAAACAGACTAAAGAAAAGGAAAGAATCGGGATTTCCCTGACATCCTGCGGAATTATTGATGCCGTCTTTGAGGAAAAACTGCTTTACGTTGTCGAATGTAATATCGGTGCCGTTTCAGATACCTATCCGATGAGCATGATTGAGCCTGAGAAGCGGAAATTCCCGGATTTCAACTGGAATACCAAAGACCGCATTCTCAAGTGGCAGGATATTCTGGTGGATACGCCGAATTATGAAGAAATAAAATACGAATCCGACGATACTTTATATAATAAAGCCCAGGAAGCAGTAGAAAAAGAAAAGGCCAAAGAAGAAGCCAAAAAACCGAAACGGGTCAGGAGATAATTCATTTTTTTACCAATCAGTTATAAAAAATACCAGCTCATCATTTGCTTTAAAGGGAATGGTGAGTTATTTTTATACAAGACCCCTGGATATATACAATTCAGGGGATTTTTATGTTAATTAAAAAAAAATTACCAATACATTTATTCAAAAGCCGGTGAAGGCGAAAACCGTACTGCATGCAGGTTTCGAGATTAATTAATTTTCATGATATGTTGAATTGTGATAAAGGATCATTAAAAAAGTGAAATATTTTTTACGAGATGCTTATTTTTATTCAAATTTTTGTATATATTTATCATAGAAATATATGAAACTATATTAATATTTTGTGATTTGGTGTATCGCTTACAAATTTTATTGTAAGCGATTTTTTTATTCTATCGGGATTATTTTTGCATCTGCCGAATGTTTTTTAGCTTTGCTGAAATTTTTCGGAAATGGAAATGCAAAAAGATTTTTTTACCTATCAGGCCCAGACAACACAATTTGCTGCAGGTTTCGAAGTTGAGAGAGCGGAAGGAAGCTATATTTATGGCAAAGACGGAAGGCGATACCTGGATTTCGTAGCCGGCGTTTCGGCAAATACATTGGGGCATTCGCATCCTAAAATTGTTGAGGCCATTAAAGAACAGGCGGAAAAATATCTTCATGTCATGGTATACGGAGAATATGCCCAGGAAAAACCGGTCGCTTTGTGCAGGCTGCTGGCGGATGCAACACCTGATCCCCTGGAAATTACCTATCTGGTAAACAGCGGGGCAGAAGCCATCGACGGAAGCTTAAAACTGGCCAAAAGATATACGGGAAGAGAAGAGATTGTTTCCTTTAAGAATTCATATCACGGGAATACACATGGTGCCCTGAGTGTTTCAGGAAATGAATTTCATAAGAGGGAATTCCGTCCTTTGCTGCCGATGGTCTCCTTTATCGAGTTCAATAATGAAAATGATTTTGATAAAATTACTGAGAAAACGGCTTGTGTACTGATGGAAACAATTCAGGGGGCGGCAGGCTTTCTGGTTCCAAATAAAGATTATTTAATCAAACTGAAGAAGAAGTGTGAAGATGTCGGAGCATTGTTAATTCTCGATGAGATACAGCCGGGATTCGGAAGAACCGGAAAACTGTTTTCCTTTGAGCATTTCGGCATAGTCCCGGATATCCTGGTGATGGGGAAAGGAATGGGCGGAGGCGTGCCGGTAGGCGCTTTTATGAGTTCAAGAAAAATAATGGAAACCTTATCCCATTCTCCGAAGCTGGGGCATATCACCACGTTCGGGGGAAATCCGCTGATTGCCGCGTCCAGTCATGCGACATTAAAAGAAGTACTGGAAAGCGGCCTGATGGATGAAATAGACGAAAAAGAGCAGGTATACAGAAAATGGCTGGTTCATCCTAAAATTAAAAACATCAACGGCAAAGGTCTGATGCTGGCAGTAAATCTCGGATCCCCCGACTATACGCTGAATGTTGCTAAAAGATGCATGGATAAAGGGCTGATTGTTTTCTGGCAACTGTACCGTAATGAATATCTGCGGATCTCCCCGCCGCTGACGATTTCTAAGGAAGAGATTGAAGAAGGCTGTGGAATTATTATTGACGTCTTGAACGAAAATTAAAATAAAATCCTTCTAAATGAAGGGTTTTTTCATGCAAAAAAGCAACCGTGTTCACAGGAATTTATCATTAAACACTTATTTAAAAATCTCTGACAAATATCATGAAGATTGTTTAAAAAAATAAATACATTTTTGTGTAATAAAAAAATTAATTTATATATTGCGGGACGATTAAAACAAAGAGATATGGCGAAACATAAAGTCCATTACGAATTTCCAATGCACTGTTTATCAGAGATTCTGTACGAATATCTGGCCACGGCAGAGGGGTTGTCTGAATGGTTTGCGGATGAGGTAACAGAGAAAGGTGATGACTTTTTTTTCAGCTGGGGCGGAGGGCCTGCTGAGAAGGCGACTTTAATCAGATATAAGCCTGAAGGTTTTGTACGTTTCCGATGGGAAGAAGATGAAGGGACAAAGAATTTTTTTGAAATGACGATCACAATTGATGACATTACCGAGGACCTTTCCCTGAATATTACCGATTTCTGCGAAGAGGGTGATGAGAATGAAAATGCCATGTATTGGGAAAACCTTATTGAAAACCTTAGAATTAAATTAGGTGCTGCCTAAACGTAGGCCGTACTGCATGATAAAACTGATGAACGATTTATCGTTCATTATTTTTTTATAAACAAATCAGAGACAAGTGGAAAATCAATATTTTACATCAGACGAAATAGCGGTTCGCAACAGGGCTTTCCTTTCGGGAGATGCGGTGAAAGTTTCCTTTTTCATCAGGAACGGTAATCTGATCATGGATGAAGAATGTTATTTCTTCCTGATGGCTTCCATGAGGAAAATGAGGCTGGATATTCCATTAAGCTACACCCTGGAGTTCTTCCAGTCGCTTTTTACGAAGGAGCTGATCGATGGGGAAGGAATTAAAAATGCAATCATCAACTTTCAGGTGTTCCGGAATCCGGACGGCATTACTTTATCAAAATCTTCGGTTTCCTATTTCTACGAAGTAACCGAAAAAGAAGACGTGCTTGCTGTTCATGAAAGGGCGTTGGAGCTGGATCTCATCAAGGAAATCAACGTTAACAATAACCTGTTAAGCAATATCCGCGTCCACAGTCCGGAAAATATTTACGGAGCGATTTATGCCCAGGAAAATGACCTGGATGACGTTATTCTTCTGAATCCGAATAAAAGAATTGCCCGTACCACGGCCGGAAATCTTCTGTTTCTGGAAGGAGACGTAATCAAAGTCCCGAAACAGACGGAGGGAGCTTATATTTCGCCCTTAATGGAGAGTTTTGTGACCTTTCTGCATAAAAACAACCTGGCCGATATCCAGGAACATGAGATCATCGCCTTCGAATCCCAGAAAGCTGAAGAGATCCTGCTGATCTCCGATGAAAAAGGAATCTTCTCTGTAGGAAAAATCAGGAATAAAACCTTTGGAAATACCCGTTTCAGGGAAATGACGGAGAATTGGAGAAGCAGTTTTTTGTAATGAATAATTTTAAATAAATGAAACCCGGCACAATTTGCCGGGTTTTTTTATGGGATTAGACTGAAAACATCAGAAAAAATAAATTAATCTAATTCTGTAAAGATCTCGTTATTTAAATTGACAAACCCGGTAAACAACGTATTACAGTCCTTTACCGGGTTTTATTCTGAACAGGTCAGAATTGTATTTTTATTAATATTCTTTAAAAACGTCTGCGAATTTCTGAGCGATTTCTTTCTGGCCTTTTTCGCTTGTCATATATTCGCTGTCTTTCGGGTTGTTGATGAATCCCAGTTCCATAACGACAGCAGGAACCCTGGATTCTCTTAAAATATGAAGGTTTTTCTCTTCGATCTTCTGAACATCGAATTTTTCGGAAATTCTTTCGGCAAGCTTTTTTGAAGGTTCTGTATTCTGGGTATATATTTCTGGGCCTTCCTGCTTGGAATGACGGTCGGCACTGCTGTTGATGTGCAGTGAAATAACAATTTCAGGATTCAGTCTGTTGATAAGGGTTGTGCGGTCATTCAGCGGGCTGTAGATATCGGCATCTCTTGTCATAATCACTTCATACTTATCTTGGGCGGTATTGAATTTCTGAATTTCTTTCCCGATACTGAGAACGATGTCCTTTTCATAGATGCCATTTCGGTTGGCACCCATATCATTTCCGCCATGGCCGGCATCGATGATAATCAGCTTTTTATTTTCCGGGGTGAATGAAAAAAAGATGACTGAAAAAGCGGATAAAGCCAAGAGTTTTATTCCTTTCATATCGCTGAGATTTTGGTTTAACAAATAACGGCAATTCCGGCTTTAAACTTAGTTAACGGATTCTTAAAATTTGTTAAATTTTTATCAGGTATACAAAAGGATATTCTAATTTAGTGAAATATCTTCAGGGGAATTCGCCCACAGCAGGAATTCTCCGCCCAGATTCTGCATGATGGATTTCCATAGTGTCTGATCATTCGGCAGGGTATAGTCGAGATTATAGACATCGACTACCGTCCATACTTTTCTCTGGATTTCACCATCGAGCTGCAAGGCCGTCCATCCGGAATATCCTGAGAATATTTTGATGTTATTGTGGTCCAGTTCTCCGTTTAGAACGGCACTGATAATATTTTCAATATCTTCCGTAAGATAAAATTCAGGGGTAATTTCCGTAAAGGTTTCCGTTACTTTCTTACCTTTTATAATGAAGAAAACTTTGTCATTTTCCACAGGCCCGCCGTCATATACCTCAATCTTAAAATCAAAGAAATCTTTGAACTTACTGCTCATCTGGCTGTTTTTCTTATTCAATATCAAACCGAAAGCACCATTCTCGTTATGCTCTATAACGAGGACTACCGATCGGGAAAAAATATCGCCGGAAATGTCAGGTGTGGAAATTAATATTTTACCTTTGTAAGAGTAATTCATACTCAAATTTAATAAAAAATATTTATGGAAAACCTGCACGATAAGAGAAAAGTGTATGATAAATCCCAACTTATTGAAAGTGAGATAAAACAAAACCCCATTGAGCAATTTCGGGATTGGTTTCTGGAAGCCGGCGAAAATCCGGACATTTCCGAGGCGAATGCTATGGCGGTTTCTACAATAGAAGAGGATGGCTGCCCCCGTACCAGAATGGTGTTGCTGAAGGCATATACCCATGAAGGATTTATTTTCTATACCAATTACGATAGCAAAAAAGGACAGGCAATAGAAAAGAACCATAAGGCCTGCCTGCACTTTTTCTGGCCGAATCTTGAGCGGCAGATTATCATCAAAGCAAGTCTTGAACGTGTGGCAGAAAATCTGAGTGACGGATATTTTCACTCACGGCCGAAAGGAAGCCAGTTGGGAGCGGTGGTTTCTCCTCAGAGCCGTGAAATTCCAAACCGTGAGTTTCTGGAAGAAAAGCTGAAAGACCTGACGCAGAAGTATGAAAATACAGAGGTTCCGAGGCCTGAAAACTGGGGCGGTTACCTGGCAAAGCCTTATGAAATGGAATTCTGGCAGGGCAGACCCAACCGTCTCCATGACCGGATAGTATATGAATTAACGGAAGATTTCGACTGGAAAATCGCACGATTGGCACCGTAAGCGATTGATACGCATAAAAAAACCTCATCGGGCGATGAGGTTTATTTTTTATAATCGTAACGATTATTTTTTCTTTTTACCGGTAGCAGGAGCGTTTGCTGAAGCTACAGCAGATGAAAGATCAGCACCTGCCTTGAATTTGGCAACCGTTTTTGCTTCGATGTTGATCGGCTTTTTAGTTGCAGGGTTGATTCCTTGTCTCGCCGCTCTTTCAGCTACTGAGAAAGTACCGAATCCTACCAAAG
This sequence comes from Weeksellaceae bacterium, assembly GCA_022701545.1. Taxonomy (GTDB): domain Bacteria; phylum Bacteroidota; class Bacteroidia; order Flavobacteriales; family Weeksellaceae; genus Chryseobacterium. Next base: position 13,448 of record JAKOOG010000293.1, read on the forward strand.
AAACCTTTCCGTCTTTTTTCTTTAAAGTAGTCATTACATTGTTGATGAATGATTCTAAGGCAGCTTTGGCTGCAACTTTAGTAATCCCTGCATCTTTTGCGATTGCGTCGATTAATTCAGACTTGTTCATAATTTTTTATTATTAAAGTTAGTTCGTTATGATAGCAAATATAATACTATTTTGTAAATGTGCAATTTTATTGCGAAAAAATAAATAATATTTTTAATTTTAAGTAAAATTGGTTAAAATATGATAATCGGTGATTTTACGAAAAATCTACGTTACACGTTACTAAAATCATGCCAATTGCTTATCTGTATTGACTTTAGTAAAATTCGGAATTTGATTTTAAAATTTATTAAATCCTAAATTTAATATCAAGAATTAATGGTTTTTAAGATATGTTTATAAATTCTGTAAGTAAAATCTTCAAAAATTATATTTCAGGAAATTAATATGCTGTGTATCTGTTAGTTTTAAATTCATTGTAAAAGGCGGTTTTGTAAATTATTATTAATAAATTTGCACCATGTTAATAGAAGTTTTCAAGTCTAAAATTCACAGGGTGAGAGTTACGGCTTCTGACCTTAATTATATTGGAAGTATTACCATCGATGAAGAGCTTATTGAAGCGGCAGGCCTGGTAGTAGGAGAGCGGGTTTATATCGTCAATGTAAACAACGGAGAGCGTTTTGATACGTATGTGATCAAAGGAAAAAGAAAATCCGGCGAGGTATGCCTTAATGGCCCTGCCGCGAGAAAAGTACAGCGGGACGACATCATTATTATTATTGCCTATGCGCAGATGACCCCTGAAGAAGCACAGGTTTTCCAGCCGAAAATTGTGTTCCCGGACGAAAAAACCAATCTTTTGACGTAACCGGATGGATAGTAAATCAAAAAAGCCTTTAAAAACAATCCTTACCATTGTAATCTCGCTTGCTTTTGCAGGCTTTTTTTTATGGTTCGCTCTAAAAGGGCTGGATTTTAAGGTAATTCAGAAATCTTTGGCCAAAGCAAATTACTGGTGGGTTTTATTTGCCGCCTGTTTCGGGATTGCTGCCTACTGGTTCAGGGCCATCCGCTGGAACCTGATGCTGGAACCGATGGGACACCATATTTCAAATTCCAACGCCTTATGGTCGATTTCCTTTGGATATCTGATGAACCTTACCATCCCGAGGAGCGGTGAAGTAGCAAGGGCGACGGCGCTGTATGGCGTTGAAAAAGTTCCGGTAGACCAGTCTTTCGGAACGATTATCCTGGAAAGGGTAGTGGATCTGGTATGCATGTTTGTATTTCTCGGCCTTACTTTGATATTCAAAAGGGAAGTTATTTATTCTTTTTACAAAAATTCAGGAATAGAATTTAACCCCAATAAAATTTTAATCGTTGCAGGAATTTTAATCGCCGGAGCGGTACTTTTTTTTGTTTTTAAAAAAAAGCTGGCCCATGTTCCTGTTTTGGATAAAATCATCCGATTTATCGACGGGGTTTTAGAAGGCCTGACTTCCGTATTCAAACTAAAACAGAAAGGGAAATTCATCCTTTACACAATAGGCATCTGGGGTTCCTATTATTTTGCCGCGTACCTGGTGTGCTTTGCACTGCCTGAAACTTCGGATTTTACCTTTGACGACGGTTTCCTGATCCTGGTGGTAGGCACTTTCGGGATGATTGTTCCGGCAAGTGGCGGAATCGGTGCTTTTAACCTGGCGATGAAATACGGTTTTATGGCCTTGTTCATTTCAATGGGGAAAAGCGGAGAAATAGGTGGTGAATTAGGATTAACCTATTCTTTCATTTCGCTGCCGTTGCAGATCGTTATTATGCTGGTGATGGGGCTTATTTCCATCCCGATGCTGGCTAAAGCAAGGAGCCGGCCAGCCGGGGATCATCTGTCTTAATCATGTGACCAATACCTATATGTTAAAATCCGGCAGCCAGCCGGATTTTTTTGTGCCTGATAATTTATTCAGATTTCATTTGGAAAATTGATGAATGAATACTAATTTAGAGGGAATAACACATCATACTATGGCAATTAATTTACAGAAAGGTCAGCGGATCGAATTAGGGTTTACCAAAATGACCATCGGTCTTGGCTGGGATCCTAATGAAGGGATGGGATATGATTTTGACCTGGATGCTTCGGCAATTATGATTGATGCAGACCGGAAACTTGTAAGTGAAGAATATTTCGTTTTTTATAATAACCTGAATTCTCCCGACGGTGCCCTTACGCATACCGGCGATGATCCCAGCGGCAAAAACAGCGATGGTGATGACGACGAAGCCATTATCGTCGATCTGGAAAAAGTAAATCCGCAGGTGGAGGAAATCCTTTTTGTGGTAACCATTGAAGATTTTGAAAGAAGAAAGCAGAACTTCGGGCAGGTAAGAAATTCATACATCCGGATTATCGATAACCTCACGCATCAGGAGATTGCAAAATACGAACTGGACGAAGACTTCTCCATAGAAACCGGAATCGAATTCGGAAGGTTGTACAAACGCGGCGGAAGCTGGAAATTTGAGGCTTCGGGAATCGGCTACAGGGCAGATCTCGGCTTTTTTCTTGAAAAATATTACAAAGGACAAATCATTAAATAATTATGGCGATCAATTTGCAAAAAGGGCAGACCATCAATCTCCGTAAAAATGAGCGCGGGGATGAACCATACGATCTTTCATCCGTTACCATTGGTCTGGGCTGGGACGTACGCAAATGCGGAGGATTTCTCAGCCGTTTGTTAGGAATTAATAACGGACCGGAATATGATCTCGATGCCATCGCTTTTCTTCTCGATCATAACGGAAAGGTGGCAAATATGGGGAAGACCTGTCCTGCAGGCAATGGAAAAGAAATAGTTTTGTATAAAGGCGATGTCGTTTACTTCAACTCCATGCGTCATCCGAGCGGAAAGATCTGGCTTACCGGCGACAACAGAACAGGAGCGGGAAACGGAGACGATGAACAGATTATCGTAAAACTCGACGAGCTTGACGAGCGTTACCAGAAAATTCTATTCGTCGTTTCGATTTATCAGGGACTGACCCACCGGCAGCACTTCGGGATGATCGAAAATGCTTTTATCCGCGCAGTAGATGCGAGAGGAAAAGAAATTACCAAATTCAGCCTTTCCGGCGACGACAGTGTGAACGGCATGTGTTCCATGGTTTTCGCAGAAGCCTACCGTCACGACGGCGACTGGAAGTTCCGCGCTATCGGGGAACCGCATCGGACGGATAATTTTATTGATGTGCTGGTACCCTATACGTATTAGCGGATGGCTTCCGGCAATTGGCAGCAGATATTGCAGCCGGAACCACTTTAATCTTTGAGTTTCAGAGATTGCGGAGCGAAACCCTGTGTCATCTGTAAACCCTGTGTGCATATTTTTAACACATAGATTTTTAGCCTGAACCTGAATATTTCAAGAAAGCCGCGTCATCTGCATGCCATCATGGGCAGTTATTTCAGCGCGATTTTCAGTCCCATTTCGTTTTTCATGTACAACAGGACTTCCGCATTTCCTTTAGCGTCATCTACCGGATGATGGGTGTGCGCCGTTTTTCTCAGATGCTTCCACTGGGCAAAAGTGTCTTTCTCCAATCCGCAGTACAGGTCGGCCAGCCTTCTTGATGAAAACCCAAACGGATTCCGTCCGATAAAATGATGGAAATACCAGCAGATGAACATCCAGTCGAAACCGTTGTTATCACTAATGAAAATCGGCCTGCCTTTGGAATTTTCCGCGATCCAGGCTTCAAATTTCAGCATGACCTCTTCCGGATCATCAAAACCCAGAGTTTCCGCTCTTGTGAATCCTGAAACCGCCAGAGCATCAGGATTAAAATTTTCGGAGATCGGTTTTAACTTTCCATAAAAGGTTCTGTCCAGATGCTCATCCACGATGACTGCTCCGAAGCAGACCATCGAAAAATCTCCTGGAATCGGACCGTCGGATTCTATATCGACCACAATATAGCTCATATTTTGTGTTTTTAATTTTTAACCTGACGAATATATCAAAAAATTACCTTTTAAAATCCGGTATTTACAAAAGTTCAAAAAAACTTCTTTTTCCGATTTTGATTTTTTTTCCTTTCTGCAATTCGATTTTTTCCTGAGGGTCGGATTTGGTAACCGTATCGATTTTTACCCCGCCGTTTTCGATCAGCCTCCGGATAAAAGATTTGCTTTCCTTATTTTTCAGCCGATGGCATAATTCCACCAGGGTGATGGCATGCTGAGCCGGAAAAACGGAATTGAGGAAGACCGGTTCAAAAGCTTTTTCTTCAGAGTTTTTGCTCTGAAACTGATTCGTGAAAAATCGGTCGGCATGTTCTGCCGCTTCCTGATTATGGTACTGCCGGACGATATTTCCGGCAATAAGCTTCTTGATGTTCATTGGGTTCTCTCCATTCTTGATTCTCTGTCTTAAATCTTGTTTTTCTTCTTGAGAAAAGTCGGTGGTTAGATCGATAAACTCATCAATTAAAGAATCGGGGATGGACATGGTTTTTCCGAACATCTCATTCGGTTCGTCGGTTAAGCCGATCATGTTGTTTAACGATTTGCTCATCTTCTCCTTTCCGTCCAGTCCCTTCAGCAGCGGCATGCACATTACGATTTGCGGCGGTTTCCCATGGCTCTCCTGCAGCTGCCTTCCCATGGTGCAGTTGAAGAGCTGATCGGTGCCTCCCATTTCGATATCGCAGCCGATCTGTACCGAATCGAATCCCTGTAAAATCGGGTATACCAGTTCGTGCATAGCGATCGGCGTATTTTCGGAAAACCTTTTGCTGAAATCGTTCCGGTGCATCAGCTGGGCAACGGTGACTTTAGACATCAGCTGAATAACTTCTGAAAAAGGCAATGCATCCAGCCATTCGGAATTAAAAACAATGTTTGTTTTATCAACGTCAATCACTTTGGAAAGCTGGCTGATGTAGGTTTCCGCATGATGTTGAACCTCCTCTGCCGTTAAGGGCTGGCGGGCCTTGTTTTTCCCGGTCGGATCACCTATTCTTGCCGTGAAGCTTCCGACGACGATCACCACTTGATGGCCCAGTTGCTGAAACTGTCTCAGCTTTTTCAATACGACCGCGTGTCCCAGATGCAGATCCGGTGCAGTGGGATCGAAGCCCAGTTTGATGATGAGCTTCCTGTGTTCCTTCCCGGCCTGCTCTAATTTCTCTTCCAGCCCGTTTTCCGGCAGGATGATTTCTACGTTTTCTTTCAATGTACTGATCATTTTTCTTGAATTTTTAAAACATGAAAAACCCGGACGAATGGTCCGGGTTCTGGTATTTTAGTTGAATTTTTTTACTGAAATAAATCTACAGAAGCTTTCCCGAACCATAGGCCGGGTAGTAATAATTGCTGAAAAAAGGCAATTGCAATAGGTTGTTGAGTAGCTTCATTGCTGCAAATATAAAAGTTTTTATTAATTCTGTGAAAAATTTTCAGTTTATAAATGGGATAGCATGAAAATATTTCCTTTGTAAAACTTGGTACCGTCATACAGCTCAGAAAAATGGTGATGAATTTCCGGTGATGGGAGTTCATCCGCTTTCTTCTCATGAACTGTTGCTTCAGCAATTGAGTACAGGTCTTTATTACCGGATTTCAGATAGTCGAAATGAAAGTTTGTCTGGCTGTTTTCATTGATCAATCCTGAAAAAAAGATTCCGTAGATCAGGAACCGGTTAAATGTTCCGGCATCTGTTTTAAAGCCGAGGCTGATGCGGAAATGCTTTTCATAATCGGACAGGATCCGCTGAAATACCTGCACTTCCGAAGAATCCGGAATTTCATAAAAAACATCAATGCCATGAGCAAACAGACGGTTTTTAAGTTCTGCCTGATCGGCATGGCACGCGGCTTCAAACCACCGGAAAAGATCCTGCAGTTCCTCTTTTGAAAGCTGATCGATATGATCCAATGCTTTCTTCTTAATCAGTTCCAGGCTTGTCTTTTTGTCCTCCTTTAAGAACGGGAGTACATGCTCTTCTTCACGGCAGAGTTTGTTGTACAAATTGATTTTTGCCACAACCGGATTGGTCTTCATGAAATAGAGTTTCTCTGCCATACTATTAGATGATGCCTTGTTTTTGAGCATATTTCATAACTAAGATAATGAAAAAAAACATACAAATAGCAGAGTCTCAAGATTTGGGCAAATTTAAAATTGCCAGGCTTGGCCAAAGTGTCCGTGTTATTGCGCCTGCGGATCAAAGTACGCTTTAAAAGTCAGCGGATCTTCCTGATAATGTTCCGCTGTTTCAAGATACTCATGGTATTCTTCAGGATGCATTTCCATATACACCATGACGATGGCCATATTAACAAACAGATTCTTATCGGTAGAACCGAGTCCTAATGCGGTCTGTAAATATTCCAGTGCTTTCTCGTTTTCCCCCATATCGGAATATATGGCACCTATATTAATTAGCGCAGCCGTGTTCTGGGGTTCTGCGGATAATATATCATTCAACTCCTGAATCAGCAGATCATTGATCTCATCCCAGTGGTCTTCGTTTTCCCATCGTTTGGCCTGGAGTTTTTTTACGTTTTCCAGTCTTTGGTTGATCGTATTCATAGTTTAAATAAAAAATTTGGATGGGTTAAATTAAAATTTTCTCCATTTTGATATCCGCTCTTTCATACAAACCCGATTCAAGCGGAACTTCCCGGAATCCGTACTTCTTATAAAGATGTATGGCCGACTTTAACTTTGTATTGGAATACAGGATCAGTTTTTCTATAGACTGTTCTTCAGCAAAACGGATGCAGTGCTCAAGTAAAGCGGTTCCGATGCCGTGGCCCTGTGCTTTTCCGGA
>JAKOOG010000303.1 GCA_022701545.1 Weeksellaceae bacterium
ATATATGTGAAAAAGCCCACTAACAGGGCTTTTAAAGATTAACTCAGATTAAGTTTAATTCAATGGTTACTACGGTCCTGGGTACAAAAATCCCCTGAAATTAAATGATTTCAGGGGATTTTGATTTTTAAGCTTATTAAAATCCAATACAAGCAATATATCGATGTAATGGCAGTCGTTTTTAGGTAAAAAAATAAATATTCCCCAACCTACCAATTGTTACTTTTCTTTCAGAATAGATTTTTTAAAAATCACAACATCTTTTTCTCCAGCTTAATCCCGGAAACTTTTTTCGCCAGATGCGGCTGGGGCAGAGACAGTACGCTCAGAAAAGTAATATGGGTGCGATTTCCATTTTTATCAACTTTTAAAACGATAGCGTTGCAGCACGGAGAAGAATAAAAATAGTTCTCGTAGCGTGTTCCGCAGACGAGGCATTCGGTAATGATGATTTCTTTTTTTTCCAAATTTTCCATAGTTATTGTGTTATTTAATGTTATTTCAAAAAGGCATAATAAAACCCTGAACGTTATTCAAAAAATAAAATTCATTCGATCTCATTCTCTACCTGTATCTTGTTCAGCAGAGAAACTTTGTAAAGTGCATCGATAACCGGAGCATCGATCATCCTTCTGTTTTTTACCCTCCTGATGTAAGAAGGATCTTTGGTATTTTCTTTCAGGATCAGATTGACAGAGCTTGTATAATGTGCAGGCAACCATTGATCGATGAAATCAAATTTATCAACGTTTTTTTTCTTTTGGTAGCGATGGATTGTTTTACCCATACAAATAAATGAATTTTGTTTAACCTTTTTTCGTAATTTTGTGCTTGTCCGGCAGGACAATTTTAAAAACAAATATACAACTATATATTTAAAAAACAATATTTAATTTAAATTTTAACAATTACACATTGTTTATTTTTAACACAAATTAAGCTACTCAATATGAAAATTTACGAAAAGATCCGTGAGTACAGCAAGGGAAAAGGTGAAACCATGAAAGAAATTGCAGAAAAGTACGGGGTAACGCCGCAGGCAATCCAAATGTATTTTTCAGGAAAAAATGCGATGCCCCTCAACTTTTTGGTTTGGTACATCGAAGAACATCCGGAAATAGATTTGTATGCACTTTTCAGCAAAGAGCATAATCAGATTGTTTCCGAACCAAGAGCCGAATACCATAAGAAATACAGAAAGCAGCATGTAATCGACCGGATCATCAGCATCCTGGAAGAGGAGCTTTAAATACAATTCACTGTTTCATTCTGAAATTCAGGAAAATATTTGCCGGAAAAAGAGTTGGGAAACTGCTTTTCCGGTTTTTTTATGATCGCCAGACAGCAATCCCATAGCAAATCAGCAGTCCGGATTTGTAAGATTCTCACTTATTCGAGAAGTTCTATTCAAATTATTTGTTATCGGCACCTAAATTATTTTACTTCTTTTCACAATTTATTTATCTTCGCTTTTCAAAAAAGTCTTATTAATTTGCTTTAAGAAATAGTACGTATGCCACTCAGCTCGCACAAACTGATTCCAATGACCGATTTCGTTATCGAGTATTACTCTCATGAGGGATATGCAGATTTGCAGACCCTGAAATTGATGAATAATTACGCAACCTTACTAAAAAAACCGCTGATGTTAAGTATGTTTGTACCGGTAGATGAAAACGGAAATATTCTTAAGGAACCTAAGAATTATGCTTCCTGGAAATCGCTGAAGCACAATAAAAAAGGATCTGGCAGCAGTGGAGAAAATACGGTGTTCGAAGAATATAAAGTATACCAGAAAGCTGAAAGGAAATGCCTTTTTGAGGGTTTCAAAATTGCTTATAATGGCTATTCGGTTGTAAGAATTATCGCCGATTATAACGAATCTATAGAATTATCATTTAGTAAAAATGAAAGATTGTTTCAGAATTTTGACGACATCGAATCTTTGACTTATTTCAATGAAATATATCTGAATAATGCTGCCCTGAAGAAAATCGGAATCCAGGGTTCGTAAATTATTTTATGAAATGATCTTCGTTGATCAGCGAAATAAACTCTGATATACTGTTGTTAGAATTTGAAAAGAAAGAAAGCTTTTTAACAACTTTCTTAATTACCGGTAAATTAAGGATTTGCTTTGCCATAACAGATGTTTTTATAATAAAATGACTTCAGGACTACAAAATTTATAGGGCTATTCCTATCTTAAGTCTCTTATTCTGAGTAAACAAAGTCTGTACCCATTTTCAAAATCAGTCAATAATTAACACAAAAAAATCGTATTTATCATACGATTTAAATTTCTTTACCGGTTGTATTAAATCACTTAAAACCTTCAATTTCCTCAGATCAGGCCAGTTTTACTGAAAAATGGCAAACTCAGGCTGTACATTGCTGAGGGTTAAAAAAAATTTAAAATTAATTTATATTGAGTCAGCCTTTTACGGCCTTTCCATATACTTCTAATGCTCTCTTCCGGGCAAAAGTATGTTCGACGACAGGTTCGGTTTTCATATCTTCTTCGCTAAGCCACTTTCTGATGTATTTCTGATCTTTATCGAATTTTTTTGTCTGCTCGGAAGGATTGAAGACCCTGAAATACGGGGCAGCATCACAGCCACATCCTGCAGCCCACTGCCAGTTCCCGTTATTGGAAGACAATTCGTAATCCAGGAGTTTTTCCGCGAAATAAGCTTCCCCCCATTTCCAGTCGATCAGCAGGTGCTTGGTGAGAAAACTGGCAACGACCATCCGGATCCGGTTGTGCATAAATCCCACTTCATTCAGCTGCCGCATACCTGCATCCACAATCGGATAGCCTGTTTTGCCTTCACACCACTGCTTAAATTCTTTCTCATTATTCCGCCACTGGATGTTTTCATATTTATCTTTGAATGGACGGTTCACTACTTTCGGGAAATGATACAAGACCTGCATGAAAAATTCCCTCCAGATGAGCTCATTCAGCCAGACCTCATTGTTTTTCAAAGCATACTGCACACATTTTCGTACAGAGATGGTCCCGAAACGGAGCGCGACACCAAGATGCGTCGTATGATCCATTCCTGGATAATCCCTGTATTTATCGTAATCTTCAATGATTGATTTTTTCAGGGCCGGCTTTTCATCTTCAATATCGGTTTTTTCAAATCCTATGTCCTTCAGCTCAGGAAATTTAGGGGGAGAATAGGATAAGAACTGAGCAAAATCGGTGGTATAATTTTCGATTTTATCGGATTTCAGGACTTCTTTCCATTTTCTGGAATAAGGAGTATAGACGGTGTAAGGCTTACCGTCTTTTTTGGTAACGTCATCTTTGTGGAAAACCACCTGGTCTTTAAAGGATTTCAGCTGGATATTTTTCTTTTCCAGGAAACCGGCCACTTCTTTATCACGCTTTATCGCTTCCGGCTCATAATCTTCATTGCAGAAAACCGTATCGATCTCAAAATCTTTCGTCAGCTTTCTGAACACTTGCATTGGCGTGTCCTGAAATGTTGTCAGACCGCTTTTGTGCTTTTTCAGTTCTGCATGCATGCCTTTCAGCGCGCGATGGAAGTAATCTACCCTTTTATCGGATTTGTTTTCCAGCTTATTGAGAATTCCGCTATCGTAAATAAATACGGGCAATACCTTCAATCCGGATTTCAGGGCTTCGGAAAGTCCGCAATTGTCTTCCAGCCTCAGATCCCTCCTGAACCAGAAGATGTTTATTTTTTGCTTTTCAGGCATACTGCTTATTTTTGATTGAACATTTTCTCCAGAATCCCGTAGCGGTAATCAAAGATACCTTCCACCTTTTTCTTCACCATGATACCATGGGCTACTTCTCCCAGGAAACCCAGCGGCAATTCGTAATCTACCGTATCTTTCATCAAAACCCCATGTTCATTCTCAATAAACTCATGGAAATGATGCCACAGCTTGTACGGCCCTTTCTTCTGGAAATCCGTAAAACTCTTCCGGTCGTCGACGTGAATGATTTCGGTCTGCCATTTCATTTTAATCCCGAATAATGGCGACACGAAATAATCAATGGTCATTCCCTCATAAATTTCATCATTTTCAAATTGTGTCAGCACAATGAAATTCATTTCTTTCGGGGTTATTTTGGAAAGATTGTTGGCAGAAGAGAAAAATTTCCAGGCAGTTTCGATATCACAGTTGAGCTGCTGTTCACGGTAGAGACGGTGTTTCATGTATTTCAAATTTTTATCGGATTGAGTTATACAAAAATCAGACTAAACGGGGCAGGAAATTTTCAATGCCGGAAAATAACCGCAATTACCTTAGGCTTTTGAGGTAAAGTTGGAAATGATCAGCTTTTTCGTATAAGGGTTATTGAACACAGAGTGCTTTAAGTTTTCTTTGAAAAGCTTTTGTTTTAAATTTCATAAAGCTATTTCACTTAATAAAGAAAGCAGAGGTTTAGATCTTCTTTGATTTGATACATACACTTTTAATACAAAATTTGCTTGATCCGTAAAATCTGCAGGTGATTAATCAGGCTTTAAATTTAATTATAAATCCACATCAGCACCGGTTTTTCGGACTTTTGAAGCATCGGATCGATTTGTCTCATCGCGTTGTTGGAAACGGTCGGACAGCCCCATCCTTCAGGCGAACCTTTTGGAAAAACCTCCGCGTCACTCATCAGATTCCAGGAATGAAAAACAATAAACCTTTCCAGCGCATTGCTGTTGGTTTCTTCCAGGCCGTGCATCAGATATTTCACATGGATTCCCCATTCGCTGGATCCCCGTTCCTGAAGTTTGTATTTTCCCAGTGAAGAAAGATGACTGCCATCTTCATTACTGAATTCCGGACGTTCTCTTGAGGCGTCCTTGCTCCATGGGTTTTGGCCACAGCCATGTCCGACCAGATATTCTCCGGTAATTTTATTTTTTTCAAAATTCCAGATGAACAATCTTTTCACGCCCGAGTGCAGGCTCATGTCGATCAAAAGACAGAAATCCGTACTGAGGTTTTTCCTTTTGCAGAACGGCAATGCTTCTTCCGCCTTATTCCTGGTTCTGGCGGAGTCCGCCACGGGGCGTTTTTCATCATTCGCTGATGAGCTGGATAAATTTCCGGAACTTCCTTTCCGGGATTCCGGCGTGCAGGATAATATAAAGAAAGCTGTAAAAATGAAGCTGAAAATTTTCACGCCAACTATTTGTAATGAAGGAAAATCCCATAATCCGAAGGGGTCCACCATGCCGCTTTCTGCCCTGCAGCCTTTAAGGCATTGTTCGCCCAGGTATTGCAGGTATCCAGGAAGCTGTATTTTCCTTTGGCGTCATAAAAGGCATCATTGTTTCCGTAAACTGCGTTGGTAGGAACCAGCACATAACTGCCGTTGGCATCCTTATCGAATTTCTCATCAACAAATCTTACCAGATCTTTATATTGGTTTTTGCTGATCATGATCCTTTTACAATCATCGCCTTCCTTCATGGTTTTATAATAGCTGCAGTGCATTGCTGATTCGCTCAGCCAGAATGCCGCTTTGAAAGCCGTCGAAAATTTCAGGTCGGCCCAGGTCGGCGTATCGAGATAAAAGCCTTTGTCGCCCCACCCGATTCCGACATAGTTGTAATCGGTTTCTTTTGATTTGGTATTGCTGAACGGGATTTTTGCGCTCCAGTCGTACAGATCGTTTTTTACAGGCATGACAATGTCGGTATGCACGCCGTTGGTATAAATGTAAACCGGGATTTCTTTTTTCTGGCCGTCATCCTTGGCAGAAACCTCTATAAAAGGCAGGAAATATCCGGCAGCCACATAGACAACAACGATTCCGATCAGTATTCCTAATATTTTGAGAATAATCAGTAACATCCTTTTCACATTCATGTTTAATAATTTAATAAAATTTAATATATAATTTTCGCAAAAGTATTGGTTTCAATTGAGATTTTTGCTAAATTTAAGTACAAATCCATCACAAATATGCAGAAAAACGCCAAGACAAACAAAAGATTTAAAATCAGGGTAAAAGTAGCTCCAAAAAGAGTTCAGAAAAAACGTTGATTTTCGGTGAGCATCTTCCTCCGGAAGTCAATTTTCTTTTTTAGTCATCCCTAAACATCTTCCCCTTCTTAAAATTAAAATTTTAGGAATGGAATCTCAACCGCCTTTGCCCGGAACTTCAATCTTTCCGGATAAGGCTGTATCCGCAGGAAACAGCGTTTAATTTTTATCCGAAGACTGCTCCAGAAATTCAATATTCCGCTTCAGGCCGGCAAATTTTGTCCGTTTCACCGGGGATTTACGGAAAATTTCCGAGAAAAGCTCCTGCGTAAGTTCCCGCCATTCCCCCTTTTTTAAATTCTTCAGCATTTCATTCGGCTTGAATTTGCTCTGCTGGTGCGGTGCCGAAAACCGGTTCCACGGGCAGACATCCTGGCAGACGTCGCAGCCGAACATCCAGTCATCCATTTTATCTTTAAAATAATCGGGAATAGCATCCTTTAGTTCAATTGTAGCATAGGATATGCACTTGCTTCCGTCAACCAGCTTTTCGGAAACGATGGCACCGGTCGGGCAGGCATCAATACACTTCCTGCAGGTCCCGCAATGGTCCGTTGCCGGATGATCGGGAACTAATTCCAGATCGCAGATAATTTCCGCAAGAAAATAAAAGGATCCGCTTTGCCGGGTAATTAGGTTTGCATTTTTCCCTACCCAGCCGATTCCCGATTTTCTTGCCCAGCTCCTTTCCAGCACCGGCGCGGAATCCACAAATACGCGGAACCCGAATTCCCCTATTTCCTGCTGAAGCTCTGCAACCATATCCCTCAGAATGTCTTTGATGACTTCATGATAATCTTCCGCATAGGCGTATTTGGAGATCTTAAAATTTTCAAGCGTCGGAATTTTCTCTTCCGGAAAGTAATTGTAAGAAAGAGAAATCACAGACTTTGAGCCTTCTACCAGCAATCTCGGATCCAGCCTTTTGTCAAAATAGTTCTCCATGTACTTCATTTCGCCATGAAAACCGTTCTTCAGCCAGTTTTCCAAAGGACGGGCATCTTCTTCCAGAAATTCCGCTTTAGATAGCCCACAGCTTTGAAACCCAAAACTTTTGGCCTTGGCTTTTATCAGCTGTGAAAATCTTTCTGCGGTTGAACTCATCTTTTACATTGCAAAACTAAGATTATTTTATAAATTTGCCGCGTTTGAAAAATTCAGACCTCTAAATATCAGGAAAAATAAAACCATGAAAAAATTCTGTCTGCTTACCGGACTCATCTCTGCCTGCTTCTTCAATGCACAAATTAAATTCGAAAAAGGCTATTACGTAACTAATTCAGGACAAAGAAGTGAAGTTTTAATTAAAAATCTGGACTGGAAAAACAATCCCACGGAATTTGAATTTAAAACAAACGAATCTTCGGATATTAAAAAAGAAAACATCAAAAATATTCAGGAGTTCGGGATCGATCATGAACGGAAGTATGTAAGAAAGACCGTTATGGTGGATCAATCGGTTGAAATCCTGGATAAAATTTCAGAAAAAAAAGAACCGGAGCTGAAAGAAGAAACTGTTTTTCTGAGATATATGGTGGAAGGAAAAGCGAATCTTTTTTATTACGAAAACAGAGAGATCCGAAAGTTTTTTTTCAATGTTGATCATTCTGATATTACGCCCCTCATCTATAAATCCTACTATCTTACCAATACCCAGATTTCTTATAATGAGGATTACAAGAAACAGCTTATTGAAAATCTGAACTGCAACCTGGATAAAAACAGGGTTGAAAGGATCAAATACCAGGGGGATGATTTATCAAAAGCTTTCATGGATTACAATACCTGTTCTGCTGCCGGTGCCGCTGTAAATTACAATCAGGTGAATGAAAAAAGAGACCTTTTTAATTTAAATATAAGACCGGGAATCAATTTTTCATCTTTTGAAACGGTTCTGTCCTCATACTATAATGTGGATGATAAAGTTACGAAATTCGACAGGGAAGCTGCTTTCAGAATTGGATTAGAGGCTGAATTTCTGTTACCGTTCAACAAAAATAAATGGGCCATCTTTGCAGAACCTACTTTTCAGTATTACAAGACAGAAAAGGAATCTGTGGTTTATCCGGGACAGTTTTTTGAAACAAAATCGTCAAGAACGGTTGATTATAAATCCATCGAAATTCCGTTCGGGGTTAGACATTATTTCTTTATTAATGACAAATCAAAAATTTTTGTCAATTTAGCCTATATCTTTGATTTTAATCTTAAATCGGAAATAAAATATGATTACCAGATTCTGGAAATCAGTTCAGGAAATAATGTGGTCTTCGGTATCGGCTATAAATACAATGACCGGTTTTCAGCAGAGTTCCGTGCCGGTACCAACAGAAATCTTCTGAAAAACTACAATAGCTTCACTTCAAATTACCAGACAATGTCTTTAATATTGGGATATACTTTGTTCTAGGAATAAAAAACCTTGGAAAAACCACTCCTTATCCGTAAAATTTTACGTAATTTCGTTTAACATTTGAACCATAAAAAACAAAGCAATATGTCTTTATCAGAAGTTTTAAAATCAGGAAATTATCAGTTAATCGACGTTCGTGAACCCATGGAACTGGAAATGGACGGATCTATAGAAGGGGCTAAAAACATCCCGCTGGGCGAAGTGGAAGACAGACAGGAGGAGATCCTTTCGATCGAAAAACCGGTAGTGATCTTCTGCAGAAGCGGAAACAGAAGCGGAAAAGCTCTGGAATATTTAAATACACAGGGACTGAAGGACGGCTACAACGGCGGAGGCTGGGCTGAACTGAAAGCCACCATCGAAGCAAATCAGGGAACTTTTTAAAAGTTCCTTTTTTTTATCTCAAAATACCGGATATGAATTTGCAGGAAAGGTTTTCACTTCATTGTCTGAGATTTATAAACGACCATCAGCTCATCGAAAGCTTATGGAGAGAAATCGATAAGAAGTATACCGGAACAGGCAGGCACTATCACAATCTGCAACATCTTGAGCATATGTTTTCCGAGCTTGATGCCGTAAGGGATCACATAGCCGATTTTGCAACCGTCACCTTCTCCGTTTTCTACCATGATGTTGTGTATGATGCCGCTTCAAAAACCAATGAAGAAAAGAGTGCAGAATTCGCAGCATTGAGAATGAAAAGAATGAATATCGATGAGCGTACAATCGAGAAAGTTTCAGAACAGATTATTGCTACGGAAACACATCATCCATCCCATGATCCCGGTACCAGCTATCTCCTGGATGCCGATCTTTCCGTTCTGGGAAAAGACCGGGAAGCCTATCGGGATTACACCCGGAAAATAAGGAAAGAATATGCTATCTATCCTGATTTTCTCTACAAACCGGGAAGAAGGAAAGTCCTGCAGCATTTTTTAGGGCTTGAAAGCATTTTTAAGACTGATGAATTCAAGAATGCATATGAAGATCAGGCAAGGGAAAATATTAAATGGGAGATTGAAAATTTGTAGGGGTTAAAGTCAAGGGTGAATTCTGTTTCGTAGGTGAATGATGAATTTTAAACGGTATTCAATTTAATCAGGATAAAATCCTCGCAACTTAAAGCACAAGACATCAAAACCTCTTGCGGCTTTGCGCTTACCAAGACTAGCATCATGTAAAAATTCACTATTCACCATTGATAAGCGGAGCGGATTCACTATTCACCCATTTATCATTCACTCTTTCAGAAGGCTGTTGATAAAGCTGCCGGCTTTTTCCAGTACAATTTCCGGAACTTCCTTATGCGGCGTATGTCCGACGTTGGGAATAATCAGTTTTTCTGCTGTTCCGCTTACCTGCTTAACCGTTTTTTCAATCTGATCCAATGTTCCGTATTCATCGGCTTCTCCCTGAATAAACAACAATGGGGAAGTCACATTCTTTAATACATATTCAATATTCCAGTTTCTGAAACGGCTGCTGAGCCAGATTTCCGTCCACGCCTTTACCATCAATTCTGTTTTATCACCATGGTATTTCGAAAGACGTTCGGGGAGATTGGTCGTTTTATAGGATTCCCAAGCATTTTTTACACCTTGTACGGTTACCTCCTCCACGAAAATATGTCCGGCCTCACAGATGGCTGCTCTTATCTTTTCAGGGTATTTTGAAGCGGCAATCAGGACAATGGTCCCGCCGTCGCTGTGCCCGAAAAGGATGGCATCATTTATTTCCAATTCATTCAACAGATCATTCAGCACATCGGCTTCGGTTTCCATATAATGATTTTCCCTTTCGTGGGTAGGCATAGGAAAGGATTTCCCATATCCCAGACGGTCGTATGTTAACACATTGCATTGAACCGCTTTCCCTAATTCTGACGGAAAATTTCTCCAGAGCTGAGTGCAGCCTAAGGAATCATGCAGAAAAACAAGGGTCGGCCTGTTTTTCAATGCATGATCATATTCAGTGTAAAGCTTCTGCCCTTTTACCTCAATAATCCTCCCTTTCATCCTGCCTGATATTCAACTATAAGCTTGGGTTCCCTGCCTGGTTAAACTCTTCCAGTAAATTTCTGAAAACGGTTTCCACCGGTAAGACTTCATCGATCAAAGCCGAAACCTGCCCTATTTCCAGTTCGCCTTCCTCCATATCGCCTTCAAACATCCCTTTTTTTGCCCTTGCGCGGCCCAGGGAAGCGATAAGCGATTCTTTGCTCCTTCCGGTATTGTAAATTTCTTCAAGCTCATTAAAGAACTTGTTTTTAACCATTCTTACGGGCGCCAGTTCTTTCAGCGTCAGATGGGTATCGCCTTCCTGAAGTTCGGTGATTTTGTGTTTCCAGTTTTCGTGGGCGCTGGCTTCCACGGTAGCCGCAAAACGCGAACCGATCTGAACGCCATCCGCTCCTAAAATCATGGCTGCCTTCATCTGAGAACCCAAAGCGATTCCGCCTGCGGCAATCAGCGGTTTTGAAATATGCTTTTTCACATTCGGGATCAGGCAGAACGTCGTGGTCTCATCCCTGCCGTTATGGCCTCCGGCTTCAAAGCCTTCCGCTACAACCGCATCCACGCCTGCCTCTTCGCATTTCATGGCGAATCTGGTGGATGAAACGACGTGAGCTACTTTCAAACCTTCTTTCTGTAAGGTTTCCGTGTAGGTTTTAGGGTTTCCGGCAGAGGTAAAAACGATCTTCACGCCTTCTTCCAGAATTATGCTGATGACTTCATCCAGATTCGGGTACAGCATGGGAACATTTACCCCGAAAGGCTTGTCCGTTGCCTGCCTGCATTTGCGGATGTTTTCCCTTAGTACATCGGGATACATGCTTCCGGCACCGATCAGGCCCAGTCCGCCGCAATTGGAAACCGCCGAAGCGAGCTTCCACCCGGAATGCCAGATCATCCCGGCCTGGATGACCGGGTACTGAATGCCAAAGAGTTGGGTAATTTTATTCTGTTGCGACTGCATGTCGTGAAGCTTTTTTGCTGAATTGAAATCTATAAAACTGCTCATGTTGTAAAAATAATAAAAACCCCGGTTATCAGACTGTTTTGCATAAAAAAACCTTCAGAAATTCTGAAGGTTTCGGTTTATTTTTTTACTGAATCTTTTTTCCAGTTTCCTTTGAAACTACAGGAGTCGTAGCGGCTGTCGATGGAAATGAATGTAGTTGGAAGTTTTGAATTTACATACTTTTCAACCATTTCATTCTTTTTCTTGTTCAGCGCCATCTGCTTGATTCTGTCATAATCCGTTTCCAGTGTAATTTTGTGTGCAGGGATTACGTCTTCTATTTTAATGATCTTTACCACTTTTCTCTTTCTTTCGTCTTCATCATCAAAAGCGGTCGTGATATCCCCTTTATTCAGACCTGCCAATTCATAGCTGATGGTTCCCGGAAGGGTTTCTCTTTCAATTTTGTTGGAACCGTCTGCCCCCGGAATTACCCCGGCGTTGAATTTGGTTCTTTTATCGTCAGAAAATCTGAAAGTGGCATCTTTAAAAGTCATTTTTCCGTTTTGGATCAATCCCCGGATGCTGTCCAGTTTTGCTTTTGCGGTTTTCATTTCTTCATCCGTCGGTGTTGCCATCAGAAGAATATGTCTTGCATCATAGATTTTACCCGACTTTTTTACCAGCTGAATGATATGGTATCCGAATTCCGACTCGATCGGTTCTGAAATCTCCCCTTCCTGAAGATTCAGTGCGGCTGCCTCGAATGGCTTTACCATCTGCCCTTTGGAAATATTTTTCATCAAACCTCCGTTTGAAGCCGATCCCGGATCTTCGGAATAGATTCTTGCCTGGCTTTCGAATGTTTCTCCGCCTTCGATGTCTTTTTTGATTTTCTTCAGCTTGTTGATCAGTTCGTCTTTATGGGCTTCCGTCAGCTTAGGGAACATCATGATCTGGGATAGGGAAACCTCATCCTTAATTTCCGGCAGCTGGGTTTTGAACATATTGTAGAAATCCGTAACTTCATTAGGTGTAACATCTGCCTTCTCCGTGATCCTCTGGTATTTTGCCTGCCCGTAATACTGATCTGCATCAATTTTTTCGATGGCATTTTTCATTTCAAACCCATTTCTGAACTTATAGGCAGCGAGCATCGCTTTTTCGTCCGGGAACTGGGAAAGCAACTGCTGGTATTTTGCATTGGCCTGCTCCTTAATAGCTGCCGAGCGGTTTTCGATCAGAGTATCTTTTTTTGCTTCGTAAACAAGGAATTTATTGTTAAGAAAATTTTCTAAAAACTCACACTTATCGATGTTAGAAGCTCCCTGCTGCTTTGCATAATTCATCTGCTCGTTTACATCGGACTCCAGCACTATTTCATCACCGATTACAGCAGAGATCCCATCCACTAAATCTCCTTTTTTCAGCTGTGCGTCCATCGTATTTACGCCGAACAGCAGGATGAAAATTCCAAAAAGAAAAGTGATCTTAAGTTTATTTGTCATTTTACTATTTTAAACAAGTTGCAAATTTAGAATTCTTAATGAATTACACTAAATTTTTTATTATAAATATTTCTTAAAAGAAAAGTATTTACCGGAGTTCCACGTCGAAAGTCGTCAGTTCTTTGAATTGCCTCAACCTTTCGAACACATCGGCTTCGCTTACTTCCTGAATTCTTTCCGTTCCGAATTTTTCAACGGTGAAGGATGCCATTGCAGAGCCTACGATTAAGGCAGATTTCATTGTATCAAAATCAAATTTCCCTTTTTTCGCGAGATAAGCGGCAAAACCTCCGGCGAAGGTATCTCCGGCTCCGGTAGGATCGAAAACATCTTCCAGAGGCAATGCAGGAATCGCAAATACTTTATTGTCGTGGAATAATAGAGCTCCGTGCTCTCCTTTTTTGATGATTACGTATTCCGGACCCATTCCGTGGATCTTTTTAGCGGCTTTTACCAGCGAATATTCTCCCGAAAGCTGTCTTGCCTCTTCGTCATTAATGGAAATAACGTCTGTTTTTGCAATCATTTCCATTAAAGTTTCCAATGCGGAATCCATCCAGAAATTCATGGTATCCAGGATAACCAGCTTCGGACGGTTGTGCATTTTTTCCAATACGGAAAGCTGTACGCCCGGGTGAAGATTCCCCAGTAAAAGGATTTCTGCATCCTGCATGGAATCCGGGATTTTCGGATCAAAGTTTTCCAGCACGTTTACTTCCGTTGCCAGGGTGTCTCTTGTATTAAGATCGTTGTGGTATTTTCCTGCCCAGAAGAACGTTTTCCCTTCTTTTACAATTTCGATTCCTTCAATATTAATGGCTCTTTCCGTAAACATATCCAGATGTTCCTGATTGAAATCCCCTCCTACTACAGAAACGATTCCGGACTTAACGCCCAAAATGGATGAAGTGATCCCGATATACGTGGCTGCACCCCCTAAAATTTTATCTGTTTTCCCGAATGGCGTTTCGATTGCGTCGAACGCAACACTTCCTACAACTAAAAGTTTCATATTTTTTTCAAAGTATTATAAAAGTCAATTATTTTTTCCATTCAAAGGTGTCGAGCAGGTGCTTCATATCTTTTTTGATATAGTCTACTGCAGGAGCCAGTGAATCAGGCTTCGGCCTGGTGTTGAAATATAAGTAAGCCGTCACGAAATGCTTCGTGCTGTCTGTGATGTAAAACTGAAGATTGGATGCGCTCTGGCCTTTCAGCTCGTAAAAGTTTCCGTATACCTTTCTGTCCGGGTATTCAAAAGATTTTGTATCGATGGCGCTGGCCTTGATGGTATGCTCGTACACCATTTTTTCCGCTTCCTTGATATGATCTGCAAAATCATTCTGTATCGGATAATACGTAACGAAGATCTTGGCTTTCATTTTCGGATAGTTCAGATAGTACCAGCACGGTTTTTTGGCATCCGTAATCTTTGCAAAATCAGAATATTCAAAGGTATAATTACAGTTGTTTTCAAATTTGCGGTACTGAGGCTTCGGATATTCCAGGCGGAGCTCTCCGTAGGGCTTGGGCACCGGATCTTTTCCACACGACACCAAAAGCAGGGCTACAAAAATAAAAATCGCGTTTTTAAACATTTTGCAAAAGTACAAATTAGATTCCAGATTTCGGAAGACAAATTTCAGCATTTCAGGGTTTTGAATTTAATACCAATACTGCTTTTGAACACAGAGCGCACAGCGTAATTTTTACTGCTGACTGCTTTTAGTCCACAGAGCCATTTCACCTGGAAGAGACCGCGAAGAGGAATTTTTAGCACCTCAGTTATTTTTAATCTTTCCGAGGTTCTTTTAATACTCCATTTAAATCCCTACGGGAGTGGCAAATGGGATGGCTATATTTCAAAACCCGCATTTTCAGACATCTCTGTCATTGAATGCGTCGAACCTTTTATTTCCATTAGGAGTCTAACCCTGAATCTTTCCGTAATTTCTCCTGTATTCTGTTGAGATTCCTGCATTATAAAAAAGTGAGACCACAGCCAGGGAGAAAAGTTTCCGTTGATGTATGATTACAAGAACCGGTAGGCTTCTTCATAATTGTTGATATACGTTTCCAAGGGTTTTGGAAACGATTTTTCGTGGGACGCTTCTACATTGGTAACCAGATAGTTGTTTTCAGCGATGAAACCGTTCCAGGCTTCTTCGGAACTTACTTCTACGTTATAAATTTCAATGCTGAGGTTTTTGTGGGTCAGTTTATGGCTTACCGTTTTTACGCCTACCGTGAACGGTACCAGCGCATCGGAAATCTCAGGCGGAAATTCAAACAGTTTTTTCCAAATGAAATCATCTTTTCGCTGCTGAATCAGGAACTGGCCGTTTCTGTGGACGAAGTAATATTTTAATTCGAGGTCTTTGGCTTTTATTTTTTTGGCTTTAACAGGAAATTCGGAGACTTTGTTCATGGAGAAAGCCAGGCAGTCTCCATTTAAAGGGCATTCCCGGCAAAGCGGATTTTTGGGTTTACAGATTTCGGAACCCAGATCCATCATGGCCTGATTGAAATCGCCCACCTCATCCGGTAAAATGAGATGCGCCAATTCCGAAAAGTAATTGAAAGCCCTTGAATTGGAAATGTCGAAACCGTCCGCAAAAACACGGCTTAAAACACGATAGAAATTCCCATCCACCGCTGGAATCTTTCCATTGAAGCAGATGCTGGAAACTGCCGCCGCCGTGTATTTCCCGACTCCTTTCAGCTTTAAAATCTCTTCGTATTCATGAGGAAAACTTCCGTGGTAGTCGTTCATGATCTGCCGAGCAGCTTTATGAATATTGATCGCCCGCGAATAATAGCCCAGGCCTTTCCAATACAGCAGCACTTCATCTTCTTCGGCTTCTGCCAGTGTCTTCACATCCGGAAATCTGGCAACAAAATTATTGTAATGTCCTAAGCCCTGACTGATTCTGGTCTGCTGGAAGACAATTTCGCAAATCCATATTTTATAGGGATCTTTGGTCTGTCTGAAAGGCAAATCTCTGGCATTTTTTCCGTACCAGATGAGAAGTTTATTGCCGATATGCCTGAAGTCCGGCTCCTTATTTATGTTTTCCAAAATTTCTAATCGTTATTCAGATATTCCGACAGTCTTAACACCAAGCTGATAAATTGGATTTTACAGCAGATAGCGAGCATACAGCGTCTTAATGTGTCAGAATTTAAATATTGCAAAGATAATGCTTTATTGTTCAGGTTTTACCGAATAGACCGGTGCTGCTTTCAGCCATTGGTATTTCAGATTCATCGGCTTCGCGATAAAACGGTAGCCCTCCAGTTTTTTGAGATAGGTATAAGACGTAGAATCACGGCGGAACATCAGCCGCTGGCCGGAAAGAAACTGAAATGGAAAAGTCACCAGCGAATCCCTTGTGGTCTTAAGCACTTTCCCTGAATTTACCCGGTAGATAAAAATAGATTTGCCACGTCCGGAAGACTGATCAACCAGCTGAATATCCGACGAAGAAACCACCATGTCACTTTCATCAAAACACTCCTGCGGCTTCATGATGTAGGCTTTCCCCTCCTGCCTTTCGTCGGCAAAAAGATCAATTTTATGATTCTGATGAAGGTTCTTTTCTTCACAGCCCACCAATCCAATAAGTACCGGCAAAAAGTACAGCAGCTTTCTTTCCATAATAATTTTGATAATTTGGTAGAAAAAAACCGATGTGAAATTCCATCGGTTTTATATGTTAGTTAAGATTAATCCTGAAGATATTCAGCGTCCCATTCGTTACCGTCATCTCCTTTATGACCGTCCAGTTTAATCACAAAACTCTTGGTAGGGAAATAAGGCGTTAAACGGATATCCAGCCAAACGCGGTCTTTGTTTACTTTGTCCTGCTCGAAACGAACGATTTTGAATTTTTCGATCAGCTTGTCCGGACCTTTGATTCCGTCCAGGAATGTTACGATCTGCCTTCTTAAGTCGTCTTCATTCTTAGCGTTCCAGTTTTCGAAAGCTCTTCTGTTCAGGAAGTCCAGCAACACTTTTGTTACATAATCGAATACACGAACCACTGAATAAGTCTGAAGCCCGATATTGTCTCCGGTGAATAACGTTTTGGCAGAGAATGCCATAATTTTTCCGTATTCGTTTACCATCGGTACCAATCCCATTTTTTCAAGCTGGGAAATTTCGCTTTTCTTCAGCTCGAATTTCACGGCATCCACTTCATTGATGTTTCCGTGCTTCTTACCTGCTGCTACCTGAGACATCAGGGTTTTGTGGATTTTTCCGGCTAATGAAGTGGAAGGCGGAAGTTCTACATTTTCCTCTTCTCCTACTTCTTCGGCTTTTCCGCGGCCTACCAGCCAGTTACAGGTCATAATAACATTACTTCTGTGCAGCTCGCCTCCGGTAAGGTTGGCGGAATGAAATAAATCTACCACGTCATCCGGCTTGTCAAGATTGGCGAAATCCGTAATCATCATCACTTTATTTTCATTACAGATTTTTGCCCATTTTTCAATGACTTTATTGGAACCCAGATATCCCGGAACGGCAAGAATGGAATAATTATCTCTAAGGTCAAGACGGTCGTAGTAGTTTTTGAATTCTTCTGCAACGGCATCGATAAACAACGGATTATCAAGGTCTGAAACCTGATCCAGGCTTGCATTGACAATGCTTACGTTGTCAACTTTATCCAACTCCGTATTTTTATAGAATTGGGCAACCGTTCTGTAATTGGTTTCCAGTAACCGAACGGCATCGAGCGTATTTTTAAGATTGGATTTTAAATTCTGATCGGCGGCCTGCGCTTTGGATTTACAGGTGTCTGCCATTTTATCTGCAGATTCGTTGCCTTCCAATAAGTCTACCCAAAGGTTGATCTTTTGAAGAAGCTCTTTTCGTTCATCTGCTTTGTTGCTGTCATTAAGGAAAATCTCCTTTCTGGCTTTTCTGGTGGGATTCATGTTTGCGATGCCGTCTACAACGGATTCTACAAAACCAAAACCACCTATTTTATTAAGTTCGGCAAGCGGATTACCTTTGGGCTGGCCTGCGTGTTGTTGCTGCCCCTGCTGTTGCTGGTTTTCAGCTGCCTGTAATTTACTGTCCATGATTCGTGTAAGTCTTTAGATTATTTTTCAAGTTCTTGTGCCACTTCTTTCAATACATCGATGAAGGCAGCTCTGGTCTGATCATTCTCGAGCATATTGCGCAGAATTTTGTTGGTTTTCAGCTGGCGTACGATTTTATTGTACTGCTCCTGCTCTATGCTCAGCTGCTGTAGGTAGTCTGATTTCTGCGTAAGATTTCTGGGAGTGAAGTCTGCAAGGTTCTGAAAACGGAACTCTTCTTCTACTACATTACCGTCTTCCGTTTCGTGCTGAACGTGTACAGAAGGCTGGAAATGTCTGAAGACGTCGTCCACGGTTTTTAATCCTGTTACAATTTCAGGAACGTAAGATTCTTCTGTTGTAAGCTGGCTCACTATCAGTGACTTATTCTCCTGAATCTGCTGGATAGCTTCATTAGCGTCTACTTTTACTTCGTTTCCGCCAACGCCATAATTAAACATTGCCATATTGTTGTTATTTTGAGATTTCTTATTTTGGTGTTCATTGTTTTTATCAGCATCAAATAACTGACCAATCCAATGCTTAAATTTAAAAAAAAACTGTAACATAAAAAATTTTGTTAAGATTTTTCTTGAAATATTATTTACCGGGCCAACATCAGTTGAAAACCGATATTTACGATATCACTAAACTAGGAAAAATAAATAAAAAAACGCATCATTTTGATGCGTTTTTCATTTCTAACAATTTTCCGGCTTTTTTTACCAGATTTTTATTCTGTCCTGAGGCGCTTTATACATTTTATCACCCGGCTTGATATCGAATGCTTTGATGAAAGAATCCTGGTTGACCAATGGCCCGAACGCTCTGAAAACGCCCGGTGAATGCGGATCGGTCTTCACCTGGTTGGTCATATACTGATCGGTGGATTTTGTTCTCCACACGGTTGCCCAGCTCATGAAAAACCGCTGATCCTGTGTGAAACCGCTGATCGGCCCCGGATTGCCGTGGTCTTTCAGGTACATCTGAAGTGCATCGTAGGCAACGGCAACTCCTCCTAAATCTCCGATATTTTCACCGCTGGTAAATTTACCGTTCACAAAACTTCCTTTTACCGGTTCGTAAGCACTGTACTGTGCCGCGAGCTGGGCTACTTTCGCATCGAAGTTCTTACGGTCTGCATCCGTCCACCAGTTGTTCAGATTGCCATCTCCGTCGAATCTGGAACCGCTGTCATCGAATCCGTGAGAAATTTCATGGCCGATCACCGCACCTATTCCGCCGAAGTTTACCGCAGCATCTGCATTCGGGTTATAGAACGGAGGCTGCAGGATGGCTGCAGGAAAAACGATTTCGTTGTTGGACCCGCTGTAGTAAGCATTCACCGTCTGCGGAGTCATTCCCCATTCTGATCTGTCCACGGGTTTTCCTATTTTATCCAGACTTCTCTGATACTGCCAGGCAGACACATTCTGAAGGTTTGAATATAAGGTAGCCCCTGCTTTCGGAGCCTCCACTTTCAGTTGGGTGTAATCTTTCCATTTATCCGGATAGGCAATCTTTACCGTAAATTTCGACAGTTTTTCCTGGGCTTTTACCTTGGTTTCCGGAGACATCCAGTCCATATCGTTGATGTGGGTCTTGAATGATTTCAAAATATAATCGATATACGTCTCCATCTGCGCTTTGGCTTCAGGCGTGAAGTATTTCTCAACATAGAGTTTTCCGAAAGCTTCTCCCAAAACACCGTTCACCAGGGAAAGCCCTCTTTTGTTCATCGGACGCTGTTCTTTCTGGCCCTGAAGATATTTGGAATAGAAATCGAAGCGGATCTGCTCCAGGTTTTCATCCAGGTTGCTGGCATTGCCGTTAATCAAATGATATTTCAGGTAATCTTTCAGCAACGGCAGGTTTTTCTGCGTCAGGAACGAATCCATATTCTGGTAATATTTCAATTCGCCGACAATCACGCGGTCGGTATTGACGCCTGCGTCTTTCAGGTATTTCGGAAGATTGATATTCTTCACCAAAGCCGGCAGTTCGGATACGTTTTTAGGATTGTATCGTAAATTGGCATCCCTGTTCTGCTCAAGGGTTAACAGGTAATTGGCCAGCTGCTTTTCAAAATCCACTACGTTTTTGGCTGCAGCATCCGCATTTTTATAATTCAAAACGCCGAAAAGTTTCCCGACATATCCCTGGTATTCTGCCAGGGTTTTGGTATTGGCTTCGTTCACTTTCTGGTAGTAATCTCTTCCCAATCCAAGATCCGGACCACCAAGATATACGGCATTCATGGTAGAATTCTTCATATCGGCTCCTACTCTCCATCCGTAGAAGGAGTTATCGCCTACTTTTGTTGCCTCCAGCAAATATTTCTGTAGGTCGTTCAGGTTTTTGATGGCATCGATTTTCGCCAGGTCTCCTTTGATCGGACTCAGGCCTTCAGAATTTCTTTTCCCGGTATCCATGAAAGAGGCATAAAGATTCTGGATTTTCTGGCCTTCGGAACCTGCCGGATACGATTCGGATAAAATTTTATTTAAAATATCCAGGGAAGCGTCGTCCACATTTTCCCTCAACGCATTGAAAGATCCCCAGCTCGCCTTATCGGAAGGAATCTGCGTGGTTTTCACCCAGTTTCCATTGACGTAGCTAAAAAAGTCATCCTGCGGACGTACGGATTTATCCATATAGGCTAAATTCAGTCCTTCTTCTTTAATTTCTTCTTTCTTTACCGGCTCTGCAGTGACCTCCTTTGTCATTTCCGGTTTCCGGGCCTCTGCTGTTTTTGCCGTACCACACGAATGTAAGAATACCATTCCCGAAAAGGCAAGTATTCCGATATTTAGCTTTTTCATTTAAATATATTTTGATTTACACAAACTTACCAAATATACAAAATTATGTTAATTAGATATTTGGTAAACATTCAGCATGGCGTTGAAATTTTAATAAGATATTGGAAAAAATGCTTCGAGAACCTCAGCATGACATCCCTGATACTAACTTTTTAAAGGAATTTTACAGCACTTTTATACTGAGGTTCTCAAAGAATATATTTAATCAAAAACCATTAAATTAGTTATATTAAAACAAAAAAACCGCTCATTTCTGAACGGTTTTAATATTTTAATCTGATGATTACCAGATTTTAATTCTGTCTGCAGGAGCTTTGTATAATTTATCTCCTTGTTTTACGTCGAATGCTTTGTAGAAAGCGTCAACGTTTGTTAACGGACCGAAACTTCTGAAATATCCAGGAGAATGCGGATCGGTTTTCACCTGATTCACCATATATTTTTCGCTGGATAAAGTTCTCCAGACGGTTGCCCAGCTTAAGAAGAATCTCTGATCCTGAGTATATCCGCTGATCGTCCCCGGATTTCCTTTGTCTTTCAGGTACATCTGCAGGGCGTCATAAGCGATGTTTACTCCTCCTAAATCGGCAATGTTTTCACCGTTGGTAAAGGTTCCGTTGACGAAAGTCCCTTTTACCGGCTCATATTTATCATATTGTGCAGCCAGCGCTTTGGTTGCTTTTTCGAAGTTGGCTTTGTCTTCCGGCGTCCACCAGTCCACCAGGTTTCCGTCGGCATCAAACTGTGCTCCGGAATCATCGAATCCGTGGCTCATTTCGTGACCGATCACCGCACCGATTCCTCCGAAATTCACCGCAGCATCCGCTTTAGGATTGAAGAACGGCGGCTGAAGGATGGCCGCAGGGAAAACGATCTCGTTGTTTACCGGGTTGTAATAAGCATTTACGGTCTGCGGCGTCATTCCCCATTCCGATTTATCCACCGGTTTCCCGATTTTCGCAAGGTCTTTGTTGTACTGCCATTCCGTAATGTTCTGCAGGTTGGAATACAGGTTTCCGCCTTTGGATTCAGGAACGATGGTTAATTTGGAATAATCTTTCCACTTGTCCGGATAAGCTACTTTTACCGTGAATTTGTTTAATTTCTGCATGGCTTTTTCCTTGGTGGTGGAAGACATCCAGGCTAAATTATTGATGTGGACAGCGAAACTTTTCTTTAAATAATCGATCAGTTCCACCATCTGCGCTTTAGCTTCTGCAGGGAAATATTTTTCAACGTATAACTTTCCGAATGCTTCACCCAACGTACCATTGATCAGCTCAAACCCTCTTTTGTTAAGGGCTCTCTGCTCCTGCTGGCCTCTCAGGTATTTACCGTAAAAAGCAAACTTCATGTCTCCGATCTTTTCGCTTAGGTAAGAAGCACTTCCGTGGATCATGTGGAATTTAAGATAATCTTTGATCACAGGAAGATTCTGTGTATTGATGAATTTATCCAGATTCTTATAATAGCCCAGTTCCCCGATGATCACTTTATTTTCGTTTACCCCAACTTTCTTAAGGTAAGCCGGAAGGTCTACATTTTTTACCAGGGCAGAAAGCTCAGCCATGGTTTTCGGGTTATACTGAAGGGTATTGTCACGGCTCTGCTCATTGGTAAGATAAGTCTTAGCGATGCTTTTCTCATAATCCACAATACCTTTTGCAGCCGCATCCGCGTTTTTATATCCTAATTCCTTCAGCATGGAAGCCACATATTTTGTGTATTCCGCCAAAGCCTCGGTATTCTTTTCGTTTACTTTCTGGTAGTAGTCTCTTCCCAATCCTAATGAAGCATCTCCTAAGTACACTGCATTCATTTTGGAATCTTTAAGATCTGCATCTACACCCCATCCGTAGAAATTATTCTCTCCTTCTTTCGTTACGGAAATTAAATAATTCTGAAGATCATTAACGCTTTTGATGGCGTCGATTTTATTCAGGTTGGCCTGGATCGGCTTGATGCCGTCTGCATTTCTTTTGGCCATATCCATATAGGACGCATAAAGATCCTGGATTTTTTTACCTTCTGTTCCGTCGGCAAATTTATCTTTCAGAAGCGAGTTCAGGATCGTCATGGAATTGTTGTCCGTATCGTCAGCCAGTTTGTTGAAGCTTCCCCAAGTCGGTTTATCGGAAGGAATTTTGGCAGTCTTCATCCATGTTCCGCTCACAAAGCTATAAAAATCGTCCTGCGGACGTACCGATTTATCCATCAGGCTAAGGTCCAAGCCTTTATCCGTCGCCTGAGCGTTCACTGTCTGTGAACAGATTCCCCCCAATAAAAGCAGGGAAAGCGTTAGTTTTTTCATTATAATTACAATTTTTACAATAAGTGTAACTTTTCTCTAATTCGTTACTTTTGATGAAAACAAATTTAGTTAAATATTAAAACCTGTTCCCATTTAATCTTTTAAATTTCGATCCTGCTTCGCGCTTTCGGTCACAAAATCAAATATTTTTAAGAGATTTGTTTCTTAGCCGCTTCAGCCTGATGAATACCAGTATGCCTATTACCAACATTTATATTTCCATTGTTAAATTCATGATCCTACGATGCAGATACCACCGTGCTTATGGTGTTGAGATTTCTTTTACGTTTCCTGTCCTTTTCAGGAAACCCCACGACTGCATCTCCCCTTTCAGTGCTCTTCTCAGGCTTCTGAACAGGACAATGTACATCAGCCATCTATAGCCGAATCTCTGCGGAATTACATACAGCAGATTAGCAAGTTTCTCCCGCTGCATGATAAAGGCAATGAAGGCCAGTGAAGCATCTACCAGAAGGAAGATTAAATAATACCCGAATATTTTTCCGCCATTTCCCGATAAAAGACCGAAAAACATGATAAGATCGGCCATCGGCGAGAAAAACGGAATGATGTACTGGAACAGCAGAATATTCGGCATCGCCCATAATCCCAAGCCTTTGAATTTAGGATTCAGGAAAGTCTGTCTCTGTTTCCAGAACATCTGCATAATGCCATAGGTCCATCTGAAACGCTGCTTTAAAAACTGCTTTACACTTTCCGGTGCTTCGGTAACGGCTACTGCCCGGTTTTCGTTCGCTACGGTATATTCTTCCCTCAGGATTTTTACCGTAATGTCGCAGTCTTCCGCCAGCGTATCGGAAGAATAGCCGCCCACTTCTTCGACAACGGATTTTTTAAAGGCTCCGATCGCTCCCGGAATTACCGTGATCGCATTAATGTTGGCATATGCCAGCCGGTCGAAGTTCTGGCTGGTCGTATATTCGATCGACTGCCATTTCGTGAGCCAGTTTACCGTATTTCCGACTTTTACATTCCCTGCCACCGCGGCAATTTTATCATCCGGTGCAGAATTTAAAAACCGGGCGATTAAATATTTCACTGCATTCTGTTCCAGTTTGGTATCGGCGTCAATGCAGACCACATATTCCGCATCCGTTTCAGAGATCCCGAAATTCAGAGCCGTGGCTTTCCCTCCGTTTGTTTTACTGAAAATTTTAAGTTTAGGGTTGCCGGAAAAGGCTTCCGTGGCTTTTTCATAGGTTGAATCTTTGCTTCCGTCGTCTACCATGATCACATCAAAATTCGGATAAGTCTGCTTCAACAGGTTGTTTAATGAAGAAACAATATTCACTTCTTCATTGTAAGCCGGTACAATAATCGAAACTTTTGGGTAGGATTCCAATATTGGGAAGACCCCTAATTTTTTCTCTCTTTTTCTTTCTTGAAAAGCCCAGTACAGCATGATGAACAGCCTGATCAGTCCCAACCCGATAAAGATCGTAAACAGGGCCACCAGGAAATGGCTGATCCCGTAAATAACCGTTGCCAGGATGAGGTTCAGCTGCATCACATAATAAGCTTTTGTCTTCGGAACTTCGGGCATCAGTTCGTTTTTACTTTTATGCAGAATGCTGGTAAGGTTGGTGAAGTGGTATCCCTGTTTCTGTAATGCAGGAATAAGAACCTTCAGTGCCTTCACCGTTTCTTCGCGGGTATCGCCGCCTGCGTCGTGAAGAAGAATGATGTTTCCCCGTTCCGCTTTTACTCCCGCCATTACCCTTTTTATAATTTCATCGGCTTTTATCCCGGGCTGCCAGTCTTCGGGATCAATGTTTTCACCGATATCCAGGTAATTCTGCTGCCTGGCCAAAGCTACGGGAATGATTTCCTCTGAAGTCGTCGGCTCGGAATCCGCATTATACGGGGCTCTGAAGAGGATGGTGCTGTGTCCGGTAATACATTCGATCAGAAGCCGGGTAAGTTTCAGTTCCAGCAAAGCCCTTTCCGGGCTTACCTTCGCCACATTTTCGTGGGTAAAGGTGTGGTTTCCTATTTCATGGCCTTCACGGTAGATCCTTTTCACCAGCGGAAGGTTTTTCTCTGCATTTAAACCTACCAGAAAGAAAGCCGCCGGAACATGGTATTTTGAGAGGACATCCAGGACCTGTGGCGTATACGTCTCATCCGGGCCGTCGTCAAAGGTGAGCACCAGTTCTTTCTGGGGGGCTCCGCCATACTTTCTCACTTCATAGGAACTCGGATAGGTAATGTAATTTTCGTCGGTAATAATTTTTTCTTTCGGATCGATTTCCAGGGCAATCTTTCCGTCATGCGGGGTATTCAGTACATCCAGCACTTCACCGTCGCCGATATAATCCACCATGGTCTGCCCTTTTACATTTTCCAGCAATTTTAGGTTTAATTTTGAAAGCCCTGCAGAGGTCAGGTCTTTATCATAAAAACTCCAGATCCGGCTATCTTCGCTCCCCAGTCTCCAAAGTGCAGTTCCGGCCAACGGATATTCCGAGGAGAAGCGCATCGTATTAAAGATAGACGCGGCATCGTTGAAAAATACGGTATGGGTATAATTCTTTGAATCGGTATACGAATAATTCAGGTTGAAGGTATTGTCATCAAAATTGATTTTCGCTTTACTGGCGCTTGCTTTGGTGATCGCCTGCATATAGGTTACGGAACTGTTGTCGTCTTTATTGGTACTCCAGTCGTATCCGTAGGCCCCCAGTCCTAAAATGATTTTTTCGGGGGCTGTTTTTGCTAAAATTTTCCCGGTCTGCGCCTCGATCCACTTCTGGGACGAAACCGGCCCGGCATCGCTGTCGGCAGAATATTCATCATAGGCCATCAAGACAAAATAATCGACATACGGATTCAGTTTTTCAACATTGTAATCGTCATTATCCGTCATGATATCCATGGAGACCAACAGTTTATTCTGCCTGAAAGTTCCCGAAAGCTCCTTCATAAAAGCGATCAGGTTTTCATCGGAATCCAGGTTCATATCCTCGAAGTCGATGTTGATTCCCTTAAAATGAAGTTTCTGGCACTGCTGTTTCAGCTTCTGAATAAGCTGCGTTCTTTTGCGGGGATCTTTAAGAACCTTTCCCAATCCTTCCGAATGGAATTCCTGATTGGAATTATTGCTGAGAATCGGCATCGTGGCGATCCCTGTTCTTCTGATGACCTTGTATCCTTCAGGATCCACATTCGTTTTAAGGTCACCGGTTTTGGGATCCAGGAAAAACCATTCCGGGAACACCAGGTTGATGTGTCTGATGTTTCTTTTTAAAGACATCAGAGACTGCGGATCCCATGCTACATAAAAGGCAGAACGGATCCCGCCGGGAAACTGGGACCAGTTGCGGTTCTGGTTTTTCAGCCTTTCCGCTTTTGCTTTCTGGATTTTGGCCAGATTGGTATGGATGTTTTTTTCAGAAATAAAACTTCTGAAACCCTTGTATTCTTTAGATATTTTATTCTCCTGAAGATAAGGCTTGCTGGCAGTAATTACTGCTTTATAATCCTCTTTGAAAGGTATTTTCGGACTTCTGCCGAATTTCATCATCAGACCTAAAGCCAGAAAAAGCAATACGGCAACGAAAATAAAAATACGGCTGCCCCACTGCACATTTCTCCAGCGTTTTTTGTTGTCGGTCTGAAAGATCTGTCTGGAATTTTCCACGATTTACACTTTTGGTTTATGAATTACAAAAGTCGTGAAATATCTGCTTGTCTTTAATTAAAAAAATATTAAAATCGAACGTTACATTCAGTTATTAATAAGAATTCCAACCAAATCCTGAATTATCTTCTGTGAAACGAAATACATGAAATCCAGCCTTTCCAGATGGGGCATATACAATTTCGAAGTCACTTCCTGATCGTGCACACGGACCGTATAAAAAACCGTTCCCACCTCATTGCCGTCCTCTCCTTTTCCGGGTCCCGCCACACCTGTTGATGACAGTGAAATATCGGTGCCGAATAATTTCTGACAGCCCGCAGCCATTTCCCCCGCTACCTGTTCGCTGACCACCGTAAACGCTTCCACCGTTTCTCTTTTTACTTTGAGGATACCGATCTTCTTTTCGGTGGCATACGGAACGATTCCGCCAAGGAAGTAGCTGGAGCTTCCCGAAACCGAGGTAATCATTTTCGCAAGCTCTCCTCCGGTGCAGCTTTCTGCTGTAGAAATTGTAAGCTTTCTCTCCGTTAAAATCTCGGCAAGAATCTTCTCGATCTTGTCTTCGGAGGTAGCAATGACGTTATCTTTAATTATAGGCAACAGTTTACGGATTTCTTCTTCCAGCTGCTGTTGCAAAACCGGTTCATTTTCTCCGGTTGCCGTTAAACGTAATTTGACCCTTGTTCCAACCGGCAGGTAAGAAAGAGCCAGATTTGACGGCAAAGCCAGTTCCCAGGCTTCGATCATATCCGCCAGAATGCTTTCAGGGATTCCCACTACGGAAACAATTCTGGTTGAGATGTAATTCAGGCTGAATTTCTCATGCAGATACGGAATAATCTGGTCTTTGATCAGCGGTTTTACTTCATACGGAACCCCGGGAAGGCTGAAGAGTAATTTCCCGTTCTCTTCCATCATGGTACATGGTGCCGTACCAAAGTGGTTCTGGAACACCCTGGATTTTGTAGGAACAAATGCCTGTTCTCGGTTTCGTTCCAGAATTTCCAGACGGCCGCGCTTTTCCATATAGGCTTTCAGATGATTGAAGGTGACCTCATCGAGGGCAAGCTCGTCATTGAAAAATTCGGCGATGGCTTTTTTGGTTTTGTCATCCCGGGTCGGCCCCAATCCGCCGGTGGTAATGATCACATCTCCGGTTTTAAAAGCTACTTCTATAGTCTCTTTGATGGTTTCAATTTCATCGGAGATCGTAAAGATCTGTGAAACTTTTATACCGATGTTTTTGAGTTCGGCGGCAATAAAGTTGGAGTTGGTATCTACGGTATTTCCGGAAAGGATTTCATCACCTATGGTAATCAGAACAGCATTTTTCATATAATAAAGATCGAAAAAAATTTCTTCACAAATGACGGAAATTTCCGTTGGCCGGGCAATATAAATTGATTTTTTCTATTTTTGACGGAAATTGTTTAAAACTAGTATTACAGTATGTCTAAATATGATGATGCTTCATGGCATTACGGCGGAGATTTTCCTGAAGAACTTTCTGAAAACAGCGGCGCCACCCACACCGGAATGTTCCTGAACTGGTGTATCAATAAAGGCCTGATCTCAGAAGCACTGAAAGAAGACGCAACAGAAGAAATTGAAATGACCAGACGCCGCGAAATGACGGGTGCCGAATTTGTAATGGAATGTATGGACGGAAAGTTTTCGGAATATGACCTGAATGATATGGGAAATGCCTTTGCGCAGGATTATTACAAGGACGAAACCGATTTTGGAAACCGGTTCAG
This sequence comes from Weeksellaceae bacterium, assembly GCA_022701545.1. Classification (GTDB taxonomy): domain Bacteria; phylum Bacteroidota; class Bacteroidia; order Flavobacteriales; family Weeksellaceae; genus Chryseobacterium. Next base: position 28,564 of record JAKOOG010000303.1, read on the forward strand.
CTCATTTGCGGATGATTACGTAAATCTTTTTGATATGAAAGCCGAGGAAAACGATTACGAATATGAAACCTTCTATCATATTGAAGATACTTATGAAAACTATGATCTGATGAAGCAGGTAATCGATCACCGTTTCGAGGAGTGGAAGGAATATAAAGGTCTGAATTGAAGTAATCACCTCAACACATGAGTCTTAACACATGAGAAACATAAGATTTTAGGATTCCAGCTTTGAAAATATTTTAGAGCACATGCGATAGAAAATCAGAGATTTTCTTTGATTATCCGCTCTGCTTGTCACTCCGTAGGAATCCGGATATAGTATTAGCAAAATGTATGGAAAGATCCGTGTCTTGATTTTTACGGAATGACAAAAACAGTGGCAATTAATTCTTCTGTAAAAAAGTTATCGACAAAAATAATACTTCAAGCTTCTCATTGACTGTGTTGAATCTACGGTTTCCGCAAGAATCTCAATTAAATATTAGCGAACCGTATGAAAAGATTCTCATCTGGACTCCTACGGAATGACAGAGCTTATGGTAATCTCACTTAGTCATGCTTTACCCAGATCAGTTCATCGGTATTGTAGCCTGCGCTTTTTGCTTTTGCAAGAAACCTCTGCTTAATACTGTCGGGAATTTCTTTGGTCCGGGAAAGGATCCACAGGTATTTTAGATTATTTCCCATGATTAAGGCGTATCGGTAATTGTCATCGATGTCAACGACGTTATAGCCTGCCCAGATCGGCTTAAAAAACGAAACTTTTAACCGGGCTTCGCTTTCACCATTTACGAATCGTGCTTCACCGGTGGATTCTTTCCATTCTTTTTTAACATAGTTGTAGCCTCTGTTGTCAACTTTAATGGTTCCGTCCGGATTTTTGGAATAAGTGGCTGTTACGTTATCCATATTCTTTTCGAATTTATAATCGAACCGGGCAATTTCGTACCATTGGCCAAGATATTGATCGGCTTTGAAATTCTGAACGGCTTTGACACCTTTCGGAATCCCTACGGAACAGGAGTTTAAAATCATCAGCCCTAAAATCCCCAACGAAACAGGAATGGCCATTTTCTTCAGCATCTTCATAACAGACTATTTTTGTGGTATCCTGGATTCTTCAAAAATAATGCCTGAAAAGAATTCCTGGTTTACTGCTTTTAGGAAAAACCTTTCAGGAAGTTGTCCCTGAAACTTCCGGAGACTTCAATCTCGGTATTATCGGAAAGGGTCACGGTTCCGCCCTTATGATATGATTTTACAAAATGGGTATTGATGATGTGTGAACGGTGAACCCGTACGAAAGGATTTTCCAGCAAATCGTCGAAATGTTTAAGAAAGCGGCATACCATTTTTTTGGAACCGTCCGTAAGATACACCTGGGTGAAATTTCCGTCCGCCTGCAGCCTTACGATGTCTTCCGTTTTCACGACATCAAATCCCTGCAGTGTCGGAAGGATCAGCTGCTGCTTTTCGGGTTTTACCTTTAAGTTTTCAAGCAGGATCTTGTTCCGGTTGAGCGCTTCTTTATTCTCAATGCTTTCCGCTGCTTTGTTTACCGCCACAATTAGCTCCTGGATATCGATGGGCTTCAGAATGTAGTAGCTCGCCGATTTGTTCAGGGCCTGTAAAGAATATTGTGAAAATGCGGTAATAAAAATCGTTTCATAGGAAAAATCTTTGGTTGCTTCGAGCACATCAAAGGCATTCCCGAAAGGCATTTCCACATCCAGGAATACAAGCTGCGGCTGTTGGTCGGCAATTAAAGGGACGGCTTGTTTGATGTTTTCCGCTTCCCCCAGAATTTCAACCTGCGGGCAGTATTTGGTAAGGTAGTTTCTCAAAACCTCTCTTGCGATCAGTTCATCGTCTACGATGACGGCTTTTATTTTCATTTAGGTTTATTTATACAATCCATTGGAAACTTCAGGGTTTTGTACGATGTTTTTGAAGTGATAAACTCTTCGATCCCCTTTTATTTCCTTATTTTTTATCTGAGATTTTTTTGTTTTAACAATAAGATTTTTAAATAAAAAAACCTCTGATTTTTTTATCATTTTCAGACCTTAGATTAAATTTATTTTTAAAACAACCAAAACGCCTGAACTTTTCTCTTTGTCCTTGATGGAGCAGCTGATTTCTTTTTTATAAAGATCATTCAGCAGCGCAATCCGCTCCAGTGTATTTGTCATGCCGCGGCCTTTCCGGGTTTTCTGGTGTTCGGTCTTTTGTTTTTTGCTTTCTTCAATACCGATGCCGTTGTCTTCGATCGTGATTTTCAGGTATTGGTTTTCTTTCTCAAAACGCAGGGTTAAAAATCCTTTGGTCGATCTGTACCGCAATCCATGCCAGACGGCATTTTCCAGAAATGGCTGTATGAGCATTCCCGGAACTTTCAGGCTTTGGGTATTCAGACTTTCATCCACATCAATTTCGTAGTCGAATTTATCGGCGAAGCGTGTCTTTTCCAGTGCCAGGTAATTCTGCAAAAGGTCGAGCTCCTGCTGAAACGGGATAAAGTCTTCCGTAGAATTTTCCATCACGCCGCGCATCAGTTTTGAGAATTTGGTCAGATATTGGTTCGCTTCCAGTTCATTATTGGTGGCAATAAAATGGTTCACCGAATTTAAGCTGTTAAAGATAAAATGCGGATTCATCTCCCGCCGAAGTGATTGGAGCGCAATCTTTTTATTCTTGATCTGAACCTTTTTCAGCATTCTGAAAATGAAAACAACAAGTCCTGTTAAAATCAGTAAGGCTGCAAGCAGGCTGTAGTTAAAAACATTTTTCTTACGGATCAGCTCATCCTTCAGCTGTTTTTCTTTTTCCAGCTGGCTGATTCTCTGTTCGGTATCCTCAAGAATTTTTTCGTCAACAAGGCTTTTGTCTTTAGCAACGAGTCCGGGCAGCTTTCGTAAAAAATCGCGGTATAAATGTATGGAAGCATCGGTATTTTCGGAAACGTCGTAGAGGCTGTCAAGCGTTTGTACACTCTTCCGGGCTTCCAGAGTGTGGCCTTTTTCGAGGGCAATTCCATATGATTTTTTCAACAGCCCGATCGCTTCTTGCGGATCATTTTTCTTAATGTAAATATCTGCCAGCTCGCGGATCTGCTCGACTTCCTTTTCAGAATTTTCTTTAACGAAACTTTCTTTTAAAACATTCTTCTTGGCTTCAATGGCTTTATCAAACTTCCTGTTGTCTACATAGAAGTCGGTTAATTTCTGATTGATCTCCAAAGCCTGCTGCGGGGCTTCCTTTTTAGAAATTTTATAGGCATTGGTAAGGTTCGCCTCTGCTTTCGGGATGTTGTTCTGCTGCATATTCACATCGGCCATCTGGCTGTAACTTGCTGCCAGTGCCCCGTTATCTTTTTCCTTTTCATTCAGCTGGATATTGCTTTGGATGGCTTCCTCCTTTGCTTCGGGAGAACCGACGGAAAGCCGGGTCACATCATTGGAATTAAGGGTCCGGCTTTTAAGCGGACTCACTTCCGCTGCCCTGCCGTAGTTGCTGATGGCCGGAGCAATCTTATTCTGTTTTTCTTGTGACTGAGCCAGCTTACGGCTCGTCTTTTCGATATTGGGCCGGTCATTTAATTTTTCGTAAATGGTTTTAGCTTTGGTGTAATATTCTTCGCTCTTGCGGAAGTTTCCGTCCTTAAAAAAGGTTTCACCGATGTTGTAGTAGGAATCGGCTTCTGCATATTCGTCTTTGATATCAACCGCCCTTTCAAGCTTTTTGGTCTGCATCCGCACCTCTCCTGCAACATTATTGCTTTGGGAATAAGCTGTATTTCCAAAGATCACTGAAAAGAAAACGGTAAAAAGTCGGAGCATTTTCATAAAACAAAGATATACATATCTGTCATTTGCCGAAAACAATTCACCAAGTGGAAACGGAGACTCACCAAGTCTGCCGTTTTTCTCCGCGGTTCCGAAACTAATTTTACGGCAGAATTTTAAATTTAATGATCATGAAAAATTTTTTACCGCTGGCTGCGGCTTTATGCTTTCAACTTTCTTTTTCACAGGTTTCCGGGAATATCAATTACAGAAACCGGACCCAGTACCCGGAAAACAATATCAATGTAGCAGATCCCGTTACCGCTCAGAATGTTAACGAAAACATCATCAGCATAAAGGGCCTGGCTAATGTGAAGGCAGAAGAATATGTGGCTATATTCAGCATTACCCAGGTTGCGGAAAGCGCTGAAGAAGTGAATGACCTGATCGACCACCGCATCAACAGTTCGCTGGAGCGCATCAAAACAAGAAAAGGAGTCGAAACCTATGTAGACATGATTTCCTTTGTGCCCGTTTATCAATATAATGTTGATAAGAAAACGTCAAGCAAAAGAACCTACAACGAGGTGCCGGCCGGATTTGAGCTGAAGAAAAACATCCATATTAAATTTACCGATCCTTCGCAACTGAACGATTTTATATCCATTTTATCCAAGAATGAAATCTATGATCTCGTACGCGTCGATTATTTTGCCGGTCATATGGAAAGCATCAAAAAAGAGCTGATCCGTAAAGCCAGTCAGGCATTACAGGAGAAAATCGTAAACCTTGAGAATCTGTTGGGTGAAAATTTCGGAACAGCAGAAAAAAATGTGAGCGATGGCTTCAGGGTGACCCTGCCTACGGAAATGTACCGGTCCTACGAAGCATACAACAGTTCTTCACTGGCCCTGACGAAGCTTTCCAATGTCAATCAGGCTGCTAAATCCGTCACTTCTTATTATCAGCCGGTTCTGGACAAAGAATTTGATTTTGTCATTAATCCTGTGATTCACGAACCGGTTATCCAAGTAATGTACGAGATCAAATTAACTGTTAAAAGAAATTCCGGACAAGGGAAAGTACCGGAACCGAATTCATTTAAAAAAGAAAAGAAACGGTTCAGGTTATTTTAGGGCCCGCTTACGAAAAAGCTGCTGCTCTTTGTATCAAAATTTTAATATTAATTGAAATTCTGTTAACAGTCAACCATTTAGCATTAAGTACATTTGTTTAAAACCAATCATGATTATGAAAAAACACCTTTATCTTTTGGGATTATGTGCTTTATTCCTGCACAGCTGCTCGTTTCTGGAGCAGAGCGATTTTATGGAAACGAAGATCATTTCGAGCAACCTCAACGAAAAGATCATCTATAAATATTACCAGACGGGAATTCACGATTATAAAGTCGATTTTTATTCTGTAGATCATTTGGGATCCATCAAATTGTTTGAGCATGATATCAATGATGTACTGTTGCCTTCCAACACCTACCATATTTCCGAAAGCAATGATGAGCTGGTTATTAAGACGAAACTTTTTCCGGAGGCGAGGAAGCTCGTTACCCGCAGCGGGAAATCGATTATTTTAACGAACCGGTAAATCATTGTAGGAACTGTTCTTCTATTTCAGCCGCTTCACCAAGTGAAACCTGCTTTTCACCAAGTTTCAGGACATCCGTTTTTTATTCTGTGTAATTTTACAGTAGAAATTTAAAATTAAAAACAGGAAATTATGAGATTGAGACATTTTTTACTGATCGGATTACTGATATTCGGAGGTCTGATCAATGCCCAGGAGATTAAAAAGAATTTTATTGAAGTAACAGGCGTTGCCGAAATGGAATTGGAACCGGATGAGATTATCTTCAATATCGGAATTAAAGGCGACAATAAAAATCAGCTTGCCGACAACGAAAAACAATTGTTTGAGATCCTGAAGAACAACGGTGTGAAAAACGAAGACATCAAATTCAAATCGATGTACCAGAATATTTATTCCAAGACCAAAGTCTTCACCAAAAGTCTTGAGTTTAAAGTGACCAAAAATACGAATATGGGAAATCTGTTTGAAAGCCTGAACCAGAAATGGGTAAGCAGCATCAACATCAGCGAAATTAAAAATACCAAAATCGCCGAATTCAGAAAAACCGTAAAAGTAAATGCTTTGAAAGCAGCCAGAGAAAAAGCGGGCTATCTGTTGGAAAGTATCGGTAAGAAATTGGGAAGTCCCCTTGAAATTGTAGAAATGGAAGATTATACCAGCGATACGGTCCTTCCGATGGCTTACAGAAGCAAAGTGGCCAATGTTCAGCTGGAAGCTGCTGATGCAAGCGTAGATTATTCCTTCGAAAACATCGATAATATCAAGCTGAAATACAGCATCAAAACAAAATACGAAATCCTATAAGATCATTAAAGTGGTTGCTGAGCAAGCTCATGCACTATTTATTGAAGTGGTGAACCCGTAGCCGGCCGGCTACGGGTTTTTTCATCTGGAAATTCATCAGATTTCAGATAAACAGCCACATTTTTTACCGGAAAAAAGATATTTGTACTTACGATTCACCAAAAGATAAATATTGGTTTACTTTTTGTTATCAACCTAAAACTAAACCACTTTAATAAATATACGATATGATAACGATTATTTCAGAAGCTCCGGAGAATGTTGCCGCTTTCAGCGCAACGGGGGATGTAACAAAAGAAGATTTTCAAAATCTGGTACTTCCTCATGTAAAGAGAAAGGTAGATGAGTACAATGAACTGAATTATTTGTTGTATTTAGATACGGATCTTGATAAATTTACGATGGGTGCGTGGCTGCAGGATGCTTTTTTAGGACTAAAGAATTTAACCTTGTGGAACAGGGCCGCCATTGTAACGGACAAAGAAGGAGTGCAGAATTTCACTGATATTTTCAGTGTGGTGATGCCGGGAGAATTTAAGTCCTTCCCTAAAGGAAACCTGTATAATGCTTTGTACTGGTGCAAAAACGGGAATGAAGTAGAAGCGTAAACAGCTTATTATAAAAACAACTGAGGACTGTCTTTTTAGGCAGTCTTTTTTTTTAGGTAAAATTGAAAAGGCTGCCCTGAGCATGGACAGCCTTTATTTGTATTATTGATCACAGGAAACACATTCCGCAGCCCTATCATTATCATGTAATTTCTGCGAAGCATACAGCTGTTTGTACCTGAAAGCGATTACCAGGCCGATGAGCGTCATTCCTACCCCGACCAAAGACGGATAGTTGTAGGCATACCCTTTTTGCAAAGGAATCCCTCCCAAAAATGCCCCCATGGCATTGGCACAGTTGAAGGCGGCCTGCATAAAAGCTGCTGCCATCATCTCGCTTTTCGGGGCTGCCTTCATCATCATGATGTTGATCGGTGCCGCTACCGACATGGATAAAGCCCCGCAGATGAAGGTTAATACCAAAGAAATGATTTTATATTCCGATAAGAAAAATACACCTCCTAATGAAAACATCATCAGAGTCATCAGCAGGACACAGGTTTTTTCAGGATTAAGCCTGTCCGACAGGTATCCGCCGACCAGGTTTCCGACCACCATTCCCGCGCCGGCAAGAATCATCACATAAGCCATCTGGCTTTCTTTAATCCCTGAGACGATGGTCATGAGCGGAGTAATATAGCTGAACCAGGTGAAAAGACCGCCGAAACCGATGGCCGTAATCATCAGAACCAGCCATGCCTGTTTTCTTTTAAGAAATTTCATCTCTTCCATGAAACGGGTGTCCTGATTGGTTTCCAGTACCGGAAGCCAAAGCTTTAGAAACAGCAGGGCCAGCAATCCGATCACCGAAACAATGGCGAAATACCACCTCCAGTGGAAGGTATGACCGATATACGTTACCAAAGGAACCATCGCGAGGTTGGCAATGGTAAGCCCTGTAAACATCAGGGAAATATAGAATGCCTCTTTGCCTTTGGCCGCCATTCTGGTCGCCACTACAGTTCCCACTCCGAAAAATGCACCGTGTGGAAGCCCCGAAAGGAAACGGATGATCATCATGGTCGTATAATCCGGCGCAACAGCTGATAAAGCGTTGAATACGGTAAAAATCATCATCAGGGCAATCAGAACCTTCTTCGGGGGGAACTTCACCGAATAACCGATCAGCAAAGGTGCACCGACCACTACCCCGAAAGCATACGCCGAAATCAGGTGTCCCGCTTCGGGAATACTGATGCCCAGGCTTCTCGCCATATCGGGAAGCAGTCCCATAATGGTAAACTCGGTGGTCCCGATTCCCAGTCCGCCGATGGCCAGCGGTATAATTCTTTTATCTATCTTCATTGTATTGCCGTTTAAGGTATTTTTCAAAGTGCAAAAGTCGACAGAATTTACCGGTTATACTTTAACGGGAATGATGTAAATTTGTTCTGTATTAACAATTTTAATTAAATTTAAATTAATTATTAATCAAAAGAGAACCTAATGAAAATCCAAAAGGAGATTATTGAGTTTGAAGAAGGCAAATCTTTCAAGCTGTTTTCACCATCGCTTAAAAACTGCTTTTTCTGGCACTACCATCCGGAAACGGAGCTGGTTTACGTAGAAGCAAGCAACGGCATCCGCCACGTGGGAAAAAACATTTCAGATTTCAAAGACAGCGATCTTCTGCTGATCGGGTCCAATGTCCCCCATCTCAATTTTGATTATAAAATCCAGACGGAATGCAGGCAGCTGGTCCTGCAGATGCGGGAAAATTTTCTTCAGGACTTTATCTTTTCCGTTCCTGAATTTGAAAAAATCAAGGAATTACTGGACCGCTCCTATCTGGGTCTGTCATTTTCAGGAAAAACCAAAAATACGGTTGTTGAAAAACTGCACCGGATGAAAAATGAAAATTCTTTCGGGGCTTTTATGGGGCTGATCGAAATTTTACAGATCCTCGCCCAGTCTGATGAGGTAAAAGAGCTGAATACCGAAGACACCAGGATCAAGTGGTTCCTGAACGATAAGATCCGGATGGGAACGATTTACGATTATATCCATGAAAATTACGACAAGGCTCCCAATGTGAATGTAATTGCTGAAAATGTGAATCTCAGCACTCCGGCTTTCTGCCGTTATTTCAAGAAGCAGACCAACATGACCTTCACCGATTTCGTCAACAATTACCGGATCAATCAGGCCAAATTGCTGTTGCTCCAGAATTCAGGGATCACGGAAGTCTGCTTCCAGGTGGGTTTCGAAAGCCTTTCTTATTTTAATAAGCTGTTTAAAAAATACATCGGCGAAACGCCTTCCGCTTTTAAGAAAAAACATTTAAGCAGAATAGCGCATTAGTCATACAATTACCTGCATTTTTTTTACCACAAACCGAAGGTTCGACGAAGTCAAAAGTCACAAAAGCCTTTTAACACATGAGTCACATAAGACTTAGTTTCATGCTTTGTATATACTTTTAAAACACATCAGGATGAAATCTCGGAGAGGTTCGCCGATTCATTTATTAAATCATAAAAATACCTGAGGCAAAATCAGAGATTTTCTTTAGTATGATGCTTAATTACTGTTCAGTGGCTGAGCGAAGCCGAAGCCACTTCATTATCTATAAAAATCTACATAAATCTGTAGTTAAAACAAAAAAATCGCTCCAAAACTGAAGCGACTGTATTTAATGAATATGTTTTTCTGCGTGATAGGAACTTCTTACCAACGGCGAGCTTTCCACATGCCTGAATCCAAGGCTTCTGGCAAAATCCCCGAATTCATCGAATTCTTCCGGGGTAATGAATTTTTTTACCGGAAGATGCTTTTTGGTCGGCTGTAAATACTGGCCTAAAGTAATCACGTCCACATCTGCATTTCTGATGTCTTCAATCGTCCGGAAAACTTCATCCTTCGTTTCACCCAAACCGAGCATTACTCCGGTTTTGGTTCTTCGCTGTCCGGCTTCTTTCAGATATCTCAGGACTTCAAGGCTTCTTTCGTATTTGGCCTGAATTCTTACTTCTCTCGTCAAACGTTTTACCGTTTCCATATTATGGGAAATCACTTCCGGAGCTACATCCACCAATCGGTCGATATGTTTGGTAATTCCCTGGAAATCCGGGATCAGGGTTTCCATGGTTGTTCCCGGAGAAATCCTTCGTACGGCATTCACCGTTTCCGCCCAGAGAATAGACCCCATGTCTTTCAGATCATCGCGGTCTACGGAAGTCAAAACGGCATGCTTGATCTTCATTAATTTGATGGAACGGGCTACCTTTTCGGGTTCATCCCAGTTTACATCCATCGGTTTTCCGGTTTTCACGCCGCAAAATCCACAGCTCCGGGTACAGATGTTTCCTAAAATCATGAAAGTTGCCGTTCCTTCACCCCAGCATTCCCCCATATTCGGACAGCTTCCGCTCTGGCAAATGGTGTTTAATTTATATTTGTCGACCAAAGTTCTCAGTTCCCTGTAATTCTTTCCGGTAGGAAGCTTTACGCGGATCCATTTTGGTTTCTGAACGGTTGTATCCTGAACTAAATTCTCCATTTATTTCTCAAATTGAGGTTCAAAGTTAGTGATTTTTTTATCGAAACAATCAAAGAGCGGGATTGATGAAACACATAATTTTGTAATTTTAAAGTTTAAATTTAAATTATGAAGACAGTATTTTGCCTGACGCTGATGTTCCTCAGCACATTTTCTTTCGCACAGAAAGAATTCCAGCCTGAAGGCTCAACCATTATGGAAACGGTGGACGGTGATTTGGACGGTGATCAAATTCCGGAAAAAGTCATTGTTTATAATACAAAGGATACTGCTGAATATGGAAATATCCGTGAGATACAGATCCTCAAAAAAAACAATGGAAAATGGGCCATTCTGGAAAAATCCAGAAATGCTGTTCTCAAAAGCGGGGACGGCGGAATGATGGGTGATCCGTATCAGCAAACCGAGATCCGGAAAGGAATCCTGATGATTACCCAGGCCGGAGGAAGCAGCTGGAAATGGGGCTACACCGATAAATACCGGTTCCAGAACGGCCGTTTTGAGCTGATCGGCTATTCCTCAAGCGGTGGAAAACCCGAAGAATACTGGACGGATATTGATTTTAATCTATCGACCGGCCAATTAACTTTTGAAAAAGAGGTTGAAAATACCAAAGAGTACGGAAAATCACAAAAGGAAACGTTGATAAAAAAAGGATTGAAAATAAATCTTCAGAACAGGAATCAGGAAAAACGCAGGGAAATTCTTCTGCCCAAAACGAAAGAGAAAGTTTATTTGTAATTTGATGTCTGCTGCGTGGTTGATGAATAAATAAACCTAATGGATTTCAAAAACCCGTTAGGTTTATTATTGTTTTAATTATCTTCAAACTCATTGTTCTTTAACAGTTCTGCCAATACTTTTTTGGCACGCATCACCCGGACTTTGGTATTGGCGACTGAGATTCCCAGCTCTTCGGCGATTTCCCTGATGCTTTTTTCCTCAAAAAACCGCAACCTGATAATATCCTGGTAGTTGGCATCCAGTGATTCTATGGTTTTGATGATCTTTTTCTGCTCTTCTTCGGAGATCATCAGTTCTTCAGGGGATTTTGCATACTGGTTTTTCACCTCATCCAGATTTTCGGTCGGATCCTGGTTTTCCCGGGATTTTTTTCTCCAGAAGTCGATAATGGTATTCTGGGCAATCGTCAGCACCCAGGTCTTAAACTGGAAATGCGGATCGTACATATCCAGCTTGGAAAGAACTTTGGAAAAAACATTGACCGTAATTTCATCGGCATCATTTTCATCATGAATCTTCTTCATCACAAAAGAAAAGACATCCACCCAAAAGATGTTGATGAGCCTGGTCTGGGCCTTCTGGTCTTTTTCCTTTGCCTTACCGATGAGCTGGAAGAGTTGTTCGTCGTTCATTACAAACAAATATAGCTGATTTTGACGGATGCACAAAAAGCTCCGTAAAGATGGTGCTTAAAAACTGTAAATGAAAATTTTCAGCGCATCGGCAATTTGGGAGATAAACGCTAATCTCTTATCCGCTTTTTCCACCTACTTTACCACTGAATTTCTTATCTTTGCACCTTAAATTTTAAAGCAGAACCTAATGAACTCTTTTATTGAAGAACTGAAATGGCGCGGTCTTTTTGCCGACATGATGCCCGGAACGGATGAACAACTGGATAAGGAAATGACAACAGCCTACATCGGTTTTGATCCTACTGCAGATTCTTTACATATCGGAAGTCTTATCCAGATCAAAATCCTGGCGCATTTTCAGCAGCACGGCCACAAGCCGATTGCGTTGGTAGGAGGCGCTACCGGGATGATCGGTGATCCTTCGGGAAAATCTGCTGAAAGAAACCTGCTGGATGAAGCAACACTTTTTCATTATGTGGACTGCCTGAAAAACCAGCTTTCAAGATTCCTGGATTTCTCGGGAAGCGAGCCGAACAAAGCGGAACTGGTTAACAATTACGACTGGATGAAGAATATTTCTTTCCTTGATTTTGCGAAAAATGTAGGAAAAAATATTACCGTTAATTACATGATGGCCAAAGATTCCGTAAAGAAAAGATTTTCCGGGGAATCGGGAGCTGACGGGATGAGCTTTACTGAATTCACCTATCAGCTGATCCAGGGATACGATTTTTTACATTTATACCAGAACAATAATGTCAAGCTCCAGATGGGAGGCTC
>JAKOOG010000314.1 GCA_022701545.1 Weeksellaceae bacterium
GCTGATGTGATGAAAAGCTTTTGTGTCTTTCAGGGTTTAAGATTTCAGACCCTGTCTTTTTCCTCAAATTTAATCGCCTTTTTTTGAATTTTTTTCTTCTGGCCTCCAAAAGTGTAATTAACGCTCAGGCGGAAGCTTCTGCCGTCCCAATAGTTGTTCATGTGCTGCACGCTGTCTGCAAAATAGATAGAACCGCGGGAGCGCTGGGCAAAAATGTTGGTTACCGTAGCGTTGATCTGAAGCTGTTTTTCCATCAGTGAAATTTTAAATCCTGACGAGAGATTGGAAAAATTCTGAAAGTAATAGTTTACATTTCTATACGGGAGATTCTGGTCATAATTCAGGAAAAAAGCCGCCGTTTTATTTTTATTCAGGGTAACGGTATTGTTTACGGAGTAACTCACAGATAGTCCTTTCTGGTTCTGTGCATTTATTCCGAACATATCGGAATCCTGGTAGGCTGCATTGGCCGAAACAGAAGATTCCCAGCATTTGAAAAACGTATTTGTGTAGGATACATTAAGCCCAGATGAATGGTTATTGTAATAATTAAGATACGTCGAGATCTGAGAAAGGCCATCCTGGAAAGAAACCTGACCGAATGCATTCTTCGTTTGGAGATAATAGATGCTTGCAGTAAGCTTATTGTTGAAGGTATAGGCCAGCTCCAGATTATTGATGTACGACGGAGTAAGCAGGGGATTTCCGGATGAATACGAATAAGGGTTGGAATACCAGCGGAAAGGATTCAGAGTACTCATGCCGGGACGGTTGATCCTCCTGGAATAAGAAAGGCTGAAAATGTTTTTGTCTTTTTTGTATGAAACGTAGGCAGATGGAAACCATTGTCCGTAATGGTACGAATTACCGGAACCGTTGGAAGGGGTGTGGCTTTCTGCGACCGTATTTTCATACCGGAGCCCGGCTTTCGTTTCCCAATGTTCACCGAAGTTTTTAGCATAACTGAAGTAAGCGGCATAATTCTCTTCTTGATATCCGAAAAGATTAGCCCTGTTTCCGTCAGCAATGTATCCGCCATCCGTCAGATTGAAATATTTTAAGTCCGAATTGTTTTTAAACTGATTGAATTTTGCACCCGTTTCAATGGTTCCGAACGAAAAAGGAAGTTCCAGATCCGCCTGTACGGAAAATATCTGAGGGGCTACCAGGGAAAGGGTTTTTACCTCCTGGACGGTATTGTCGGAAAGTTTCCGGGTAGAGAAATTGACCTCCGTATCGGAATTGTTTTTATAAAAATTCCCCGTTATGCTTAATTTTTTCCCCAGTGAATCGAGTTTCAGATCATAATAGGCGCTTAGGGTATGCGTAGGATCTTTCTCGCGGTGGAACGTATTCGTCAGAAGATTTTCTTCAATGAGATCCGGACTGATGTTCCGGGTGGTGTTGACGATATCCATTCCGGATCTTTGATGGGCATAAAGATATTCGAACCCGGCTTCGGAGTTTTTACTGATTTTATAGGACATGCTGATACTTGGGGTCAGCTCGTTCCACATATCTCTCCTGATCGAGCTGCTGTAATTCCGGGTCGCGCCGATGATGCTGTAGTTTTCACTGGCCTGTTTCGCTGAATCATAATACACCAGCTTCAGGCTGCTGCTGAACTTTTCGGTCTGGTAATTCAGCATTCCGGTGGTGCCGAATCCGGAAAAGGTCCTCTGGATCAGATTGGTGGTGAGATTTCCGCTGAAACCCAGGTTTGGATTTTTTTTCAGGATGATATTGATCAGTCCGCTGTTGCCCTGGGCTTCGTATTTTGCCGGCGGTGTGGTGATGACTTCTATTTTAGCGATGTTTTCGGAACGGATCGACTTCAGGTAATTCAGAAGGGCCTGGCCGGATAGATTCAGCATCCTGCCATTGATCATCACATTCACACTGCTCTTTCCGACGATAGAGATAATGCCTAAGGATTCATCTACTTTAATCATCGGGACATTGGCCAGGGTTTCCGTGCCGTCCATGCCCTGGGAAGCAATGGAAGCTTCCACATTAAAGATCATACGGTCTGCTTTTCTTTCCAGGAGTTTTTTCTTGATCAGGATATTAACCTGTTCAATGTTTTTCAGGCTGTCTTTTTGGGCCTTCGCAAGGGAAGAAGCGGAAAGGAGTGAAAGGATAAAAAAATACTTGAGTTTCATAATTCTGTTAAATCTTGGAGCAAAAGTATTCCCAAAGCTTTTCTCCTGAAACAGCCTTTAGATTTCATCAGCTTTTAAACCGATCAAAATAATTTCATCGGTAAAAAAAAGGCTTTTGTCGAAAAACGTTTGGAACAAGAAAATCAGGACCCTTACATTTGAGAATGAAAAAAAAGCATATCATCTGGCTTCAGATCCTGTACTGGAGTTTTAATTTCATAGGGAAAGTGATAACGCCCAGAATATTTTATCCTGAAAAAAACAATTTTCATATTGACGTGCTCAGGATCACTTATTTTCTGGTTGGGATCAGTACATTTTATATCTGTTACCTTTTCATTATTCCGAAAATTTTCAATTCCAGGAAATTCTATACGGCCATTCTGGTCTTTTTATTATCCATTACCTGTTTTACAACCTTACGTTATCTGACAGAAGAAGTACTGCTGCCGGCCACTTTCGGATTTGGAAATTATGATGAGGGAACAGGGATGGCTTTTTATTTTTTCGATAATATCTACAACGGCAGCATCACGGTCTTCATTGCAGCCATATTGTGGTTACTGGAAAAATTCGGGGTCATAGAAACCGAAAAAAAACAGCTGGAACTGGAACGGAACCAGGCAAAAGTCCATGCGCTGAAAACGCAGATCAATCCTCACTTTATCTTTAATTCTTTAAATAATATTTATTCCCTGGTCTATCAGAATTCCGATAAGGCTTTACCCGCCATCGAAGAACTGGGAAGTTTGCTGAGGTACAGCACCAAGGATCTTGAGAAAGATTTTATTACTCTGGATAAGGAGATTGGATATATAGACAGTCTTACGGCACTGGAAAAGCTTAGGATCAGAAATCCCGAACTGCTGGTTATTCAAAACAAGATCAGATATCCTCACCTTCGTATTTCACCGATGCTTTTGGTTCCTTTTGTTGAAAATGCCTTTAAGCACGGAGATTTCCGGAATAAAGGATTTGAAATGAGCATTTCAGATCAGGATCAGGTCCTTCATTTTCATCTTATGAATTACAAAGGTCTGAAAATGAAAGATGAAGGTTCGGGAATCGGAATCGCAAATGTAAGAAAAAGGCTGGAACTGCTGTATCCTCAAAAGCATACACTCGATATTACAGATTCGGAAACGGAATTTATTGTAGATTTAACAATCGATTTAAAAGATGGAAAAAATTAAATGTGTTATTGTGGATGATGAACCGCTTGCTATTTCGCTGCTGGAAAGCTATGTAAACAAAATACCGTTTCTGGAGCTGGTTTTCTCCGCCGAAAATCCGATCGAAGCCATGGAATATGTCCAGAAAAATGCATCCGACCTGATTTTCCTTGATATTCAGATGCCGGAACTTACCGGAATCAATTTCATGAAAATCCTTGGAGACAAGAAGAAATATATTTTAACCACCGCTTATTCCGAATACGCTTTGGAAGGATATGACCACCATATTATCGATTATCTGCTGAAGCCTGTTCCGTTCGAAAGATTTTATAAAAGTGCATTGAAGGCACAGGAACGTTTTATGACGGCAGAAAATAAAGAGGAGACCCATTTTTTTGTCAAATCTTCAGGCCAGCAGCACCGGATTAATTTTAAAGATATTCTGTATGTGGAAAGCATCAGGGATTATGTTAATATCAAAACCACGGAGCAGGAATATATTGTATTGGATACCTTGAAATCCATGGAACAGCAGCTTCCTGAAACTTCTTTTATCAGAATTCATAAATCGTTTATTGTTAATCTGCACCAGATCAGCAATGTGGCCGGAAAGAAAGTAACGCTCATTTCAGGAAATGAAATCCCGGTGGGGGAGAGCTACCGCATGAATCTTCTGACGAAAATAAAATAGAATGAACTAAAGGTATCAATAGGCTGAAAGTTTTTCTTATGTCAAAATAAAAAGCAGTTTCAAACGAAACTGCTTTTCTTATAATAATTAATTCTAACAATTAATTTCTTTCCTGTTGTTTGATCAGATTCAGGGCAGAACCTGCTTTAAACCATTCGATTTGCTGGGCATTATATGTATGGTTGGCCATAATAATGTCTCTGGTGCCGTCTGTATGAATAAATTCCAAAGTGATCTGTTTACCCGGAGCAAACTGATCAAGATCTAAGAAGTTAACTACATCATCCTCCAATACTTTATCGTAATCCGCTTCTTCGGCAAACGTCAGTCCGAGCATCCCCTGCTTTTTCAGGTTGGTCTCGTGGATCCTTGCAAAAGATTTTACCAACACTGCTTTTACGCCGAGGTGTCTTGGTTCCATGGCGGCATGCTCTCTGGAAGATCCTTCTCCGTAATTCTGGTCTCCGACAACAATCGAAGGAATTCCGGCAGCCTTATAAGCCCTCTGCACTGCAGGCACTTCACCATATTCACCGGTCAACTGGTTTTTCACCTTATTGGTTTCCATATTGTAGGCGTTTACCGCACCAATCAGCATGTTGTTGGAAATATTATCCAGGTGGCCTCTGTATTTCAGCCATGGTCCAGCCATGGAAATATGGTCGGTGGTACATTTTCCGAAAGCTTTGATCAGAACCCTTGCCCCGGTAATATTCTGGCCGTCCCATGCCGGGAACTCTTCAAGCAGCTGAAGCCTGTCGGAAGTAGGGCTTACATTCACCACTACACTTTCACCGTCTTCAGATGGAGCCTGATAGCCGTTATCTTCTACGGCAAAACCTTTAGCCGGAAGTTCGGAACCCTTAGGCTCATCCAGTTTTACCTGCTCTCCGTTTTCTGCGGTTAAGGTATCGGTAATCGGGTTGAAATCCAGTCTTCCGGAGATCGCTACAGCAGCCACCATTTCAGGAGAAGCTACGAAGGCATGTGTATTCGGGTTTCCGTCCGCTCTTTTCGCAAAGTTTCTGTTGAATGAGTGAATAATTGAGTTTTTTTCGCCTTTTTCAGCGCCTTCCCGGTCCCATTGTCCGATACAGGGCCCACAGGCATTGGTAAAGATTCGGGTGTTTTCAAATTTTCTGAAAGAATTCAGGAATCCGTCTCTTTCTGCGGTATATTTTACCTGTTCTGAACCTGGATTGATTCCCAAAATAGCTTTTGGCTTAACGCCTTTCGCTACGGCATCTTCTACGATAGAAGCTGCTCTCGACAGATCTTCGTAAGATGAGTTGGTACATGATCCGATTAAGGCCCATTCCACTTCCAGCGGCCATCCGTTGGCTTCCGCTTTGGCTCTGAATTCAGAAACCGGCGTCGCTAAATCCGGCGTAAACGGTCCGTTCAGGTGAGGGGTCAGTTCAGAAAGGTTAATTTCAATTAATTGGTCAAAATATTGTTCAGGATTGGCATATACTTCAGGGTCGCCGGTTAAGTGTTCGGCAATCTGATCTGCAGCATCCACCACATCCTGTCTCCCTGTAGCGGCAAGATATCTTCTCATCGAATCATCATACCCGAAAGTGGAAGTGGTTGCCCCGATTTCAGCACCCATATTACAAATGGTTCCTTTGCCGGTTGCTGAAAGCGATTCCGCTCCCTCCCCGAAATATTCTACGATGCAGCCGGTTCCTCCTTTTACGGTAAGAATCCCCGCCACTTTTAAAATTACATCTTTCGCAGCCGTCCAGCCGCTCATTTTACCGGTTAATTTCACCCCGATCAGTTTTGGCATTTTAAGCTCCCAAGCCATTCCAGCCATTACATCTACGGCATCCGCACCACCAACACCGATGGCGACCATCCCCAGACCTCCGGCATTCACCGTATGTGAATCGGTACCGATCATCATCCCGCCCGGGAAGGCATAATTTTCAAGCACCACCTGATGGATGATTCCTGCTCCAGGTTTCCAGAAACCGATTCCGTATTTGTCGCAGACAGAGCTCAGGAAATTGAAAACTTCCGAGTTTTTGTTGATCCCTTCCTGCAAATCGGATTCCGCACCCACTCTTGCCTGGATCAGGTGATCGGCATGGGCTGTTGAAGGAACGGCTACTTTAGGTTTTCCTGCCTGCATAAACTGCAGAAGCGCCATCTGTGCCGTAGCATCCTGCATGGCCACGCGGTCCGGAGCGAAATCCACATAAGAATTTCCTCTTTCATATTCCTGGGTTGCCTTTCCTTCCCACAAATGGGTATAAAGGATTTTCTCTGAAAGTGTCAAATGTTTTCCTGTAATTTTTCTTGCCGCAGCAATTCGTTCAGGATAACGCTCGTACACTTTTTTGATCATGTCAATATCAAAAGTCATATCTAATTTATTTTTTCTTTTTTATAATTCCGTCAGTTACTTGATCGTAACGGAAAATGCTAGTTCCTTTTATTCAGCAAAATCTGTTCCTCCGGCCTCTGAAAAGAAATAAATATGCTGATGATCAAGATTATTAATAACCATCAATTTAAGGAAAAATAAAATTTTAACTGTTGATTTAGGTTAAAATAATTTAGGCACAGTCTTAAATAGAAATATTCTAAACAAAAAAGAAAGATTCCGATCCATTCGGATCAGAATCTTTCAGATATTAATGTAAACAGCCCTGCTGCTTAGGATTAAAATAAATTAGTGAGCACTTGTGCTGGTAAGTTCCTTAATGGATGGAACAAAAGTCGTCAGGTCGATGCCTTCTACAGCGGTTTTGTATTCATCGATGCTTGGGATTCTTCCCATGATCGCAGAAAGCACCACGACCGGAGTGGAAGCCAGTAAAGATTCCCCTTTTTTACGTTCGGAATCTTCTACGACTCTTCCCTGGAACAGACGGGTGGAAGTTGCTAAAACAGTATCTCCTTTTTCAGCTTTTTCCTGGTTCCCCATACACAGGTTACATCCCGGACGCTCAAGGTACATCATGTTTTTGTATTCAACACGGGCTTCTCCTTTCGGCGAATTGTCATCAAATTCAAAACCTGAGTATTTTTCAAGGAATTCCCAGTCGCCTTCTGCTTTCAGTTCATCGATGATGTTATACGTAGGAGCGGCTACCACAAGCGGTGCTTTAAATTCTACCGTTCCGTTTTTCCTTTCGATGTTTTTAAGCATTTGGGAAACGATCTTCAGGTCACCTTTGTGAACCATACAGGATCCTACGAATCCGAGATCCACTTTTTTCTCCCCTCCGTAGAACGTCAGATCCCGGATGGTATCATGGGTATATCTTTTGGAGACATCGTCGTTGTTTACATCCGGATCGGCAATCATTGGTTCTACGATAGCGTCAAGGTCTACCACCACTTCAGCGTAATATTTAGCATTGGCATCCGGAGTTAAAGCCGGTTTTTCTCCTGATCTGATCTCGGCAATTCTTTGGTTGGCTTTGTCGATCAGTCCCTGAAGAACCTGGTTTCTGTTATCCATTCCTTTGTCGATCATGATCTGGATTCTGCCTTTTGCAATTTCCAGTGATTCGATAAGGGTTTCATCTTCCGAAATACAGATCGAAGCTTTCGCCTTCATTTCCGCAGTCCAGTCGGTAAAGGTGAATGCCTGGTCAGCAGGAAGCGTTCCGATATGAACCTCGATGATTCTTCCCTGGAATACGTTTTCTCCGCCAAACTGTTTCAGCATCTGGGCCTGGGTTGCATGAACCACATCACGGAAATCCATGTGCTCTTTCATGTTTCCTTTGAAAGTTACTTTTACGGATTCAGGGATCGGCATGGAAGCTTCACCGGTGGCCAGGGCCAGGGCTACGGTTCCGGAATCCGCTCCGAAAGCCACCCCTTTGGACATCCGGGTGTGGGAGTCTCCTCCGATGATGATCGCCCATTCGTCGATCGTGATATCATTAAGAACTTTGTGGATCACATCCGTCATGGAATGGTATTCGCCTTTCGGATCACGGGCCGTGATCAGACCGAAATCGTTCATGAATTTCATTAATTTAGGGATATTCGCCTGGGCTTTTTTATCCCATACGGAAGCCGTGTGGCATCCCGACTGGTAAGCTCCGTCAACAACCGGAGAAATTACCGTTGCTGCCATAGATTCCAGTTCCTGTGCCGTCATCAGACCGGTGGTATCTTGGGAACCTACAATATTTACCTGCACCCGGACGTCTGAACCGGCATGGAGAACTTTACCTGGTGTTACACCAACGGCATTTCTGTTGAAGATTTTTTCAACGGCGGTTAAGCCCTGTCCGTCGTGGGAAATTTCTTTGGACGGTGCAAAAACCTGCGGGGCTTCAATGCCCAGTACCTGAGCCGCAAAAGTTTGCAGCTTTTTACCGAAAACGATGGCGTAAGAGCCTCCGGCTTTGATGAATTCCATCTTCTGCGGCGTGAACGATCTGGTAAGATCGATCAGTTCCTCGTTTCCTTTATAAAGTTTCTTTTCTTTGGTATTGATGGTTAAAACCGTTCCGGTAGCTACTGAGTAGGCTTCTTCCAAAACGATTTCGCCGTTTTCATTGCGAACCGGGTTTCCGTTTTCATCGGTTTTTTTCACCCAGTTTTTAAGGTCGATCCCGATTCCTCCCGTTACGTCTACGGTGGTAAGGAAAATCGGGGAAATTCCGTTGGTTCCTCCTACGATCGGTGCGATATTAACGAAAGGGACATAAGGGCTGGCCTGCTTACCGGTCCACAACGCTACGTTGTTTACCCCGGACATACGGGACGAACCGACACCCATGGTTCCTTTTTCAGCAATCAGCATAACGCTGGCATCCGGATGCTGGGTCTGCAACATTTTGATTTCTTCCTGCGCCTCAGGCGTGATCATGCATTTTCCGTGAAGCTCACGGTCTGATCTTGAGTGTGCCTGGTTTCCCGGAGATAGAAGGTCTGTGGAGATATCCCCTTCTCCTGCGATGTAAGTTACTACTTTAATTTCTTCGGCTACTTCCGGCAGTTTGGTGAAAAATTCTGCCTGGGCATAGCTTTCAAGGATTTCTTTTGCGATTTTGTTACCGCTATGGTAAGCTTCCTTCAGGCGGTTGGTGTCCGCTTCATAAAGGAAAACCTGTGTTTTAAGAACGGCAGCGGCTTCCTGAGCGATTGCTTCATCATTTCCAAGGGCCAGATCCAGCAATACTCCGATGGATTTACCGCCTTTCATGTGTGATAAAAGCTCAAAGGCAAAAGCCTGGGAAATTTCTTCTACTACGGATTCACCAAGGATAATTTCCTTTAAAAAATCTGCTTTTACGCTAGCTGCGCTGGTTGTACCGGGCAAAGTATTGTAGATGAAAAATTTTAGAGAATCGGCCCTGTGCTCATTGGCCTTGTCTTTAATCTGTGCGATGATCTCGCTTAGTAATTCAGCACTGTCAATAGGTTTTGGGTGAAGCCCCTGATTTTTTCTTTCTTCAATTTCTTGGATGTAATCCTGATAAATGTTCATAATAATAGAAGTCTTTTCAATCTTAAAAGAGATTATAACGGTATTCCGGTATCCGTAAAAGTCAGAAAAAGAATCGGTTATAATCCGTAATTATTTCAGAAGGTGCTCAATAACAAGGTGTTTCCTGATCCTGACGTAAAAGAATTTTGCATATGGTAATGTCAAAAATCTGGTGCAAAGATGATTTTTATTATTTAAACCCCTGAAAAGGTTTCCAAATTTACGGAATTTTCGTATTTTCTATAACTTAAATTATTTAGATTCTTTATAAATATGTATTTTATATTTTCTATTTTTGCCTGAATTTTGCAGAACCAGTGGTGATTATGAAAAATGTTGTTTCGATTTTAGGGGTTTTTATTTCGATGTCTGTTTTTTCCCAGACTAAAACGGTGAAGAAGTTACCGGTAAAAAATATAGCTAAAACAGCGGCAGGCCAACCCGCCGAAAAGACAAAAACGAATCCGGATCTGCCGGTTCTGAATAAAGAACTTCCGCTTCTGATTCCTAAAAAGAAAAACGGCAGTTTCGGATACACCAACCAGAAAGGAAAATTCATGATCCAGCCTGAGTATCATATTGCCGTGTTTTTCTATGAAGACTGCAATCTTTTGAACTCGCCTAATGAAAAGCTGAGAAAGTTTGGTACGGCGGATTATGCAACTGTAGAAAAAAATGAAATTTCCTACCGGATCGACCAGAAAGGGAAGAGGGTGTACCAGTACAGGCAGGCAGACCTTGGGAAATGTGTTCATAAAGATTATGTCCAGCAGCTGTATCAGGGGTATACGATGAACGGCTTCTACGGCCTGATCGAGAAATCGACCTTTAAAGATCCGCAGGATTACAGGCAGTTTAAAATTTATCCCCAATACGAATATCTTTTTATTCTGGAAGGGGATGATGTAGCCAACCCGATGATCATTGCGTCCAAAAATAATGCTTTTGGAATTGTCGATATCAATGGCAATGTCATCATTCCGTTCGAGTACGCTGACATCAAAAGAAATTTCAGCTGGAAACTCGGCAGGATGTTCGAGGTTTCCAAAGACGGTAAAAACTATTTTTACATCGACCAGCGTAACAAGGCGTATTAATGGTAATATGTATGGTTGATATGATCAGGTTTCACATGATGCTGATTTAAGCTGCCTATTTGCGGCTTACCGGTTTTGACAGGTCAAGCAAAATTTTCCATTTTTATTAATAGAATTTTGTTTGCCATTCAGTTACCCCGTAAATTTAAGCCATAAGCCATAAGCCATAAGCCATAAGCCATAAGCCATAAGCCATAATCTCATAAATTTTTCTTAATTTCGCGGTTGAAATGAAGGGGTGCTGTCATAAGCTGAGATTATACCCAATGAACCTGGAACGGGTAATGCTGTTTAGGGAATTTAAATGTACCAATGTGAAAATTTAGCAATGTACCAGTGCTTATTGTTAAATTGGTAAACCGAATACATCGTTACATTATTAATCTGCCCCTTTTATTCATTAAATGCTAAAATTTATAGAATGAAAGGATTATTTTTTTTAGGGCTTACCGTCGGCGCATTCGCCTTCGTCCAGGCGCAGACTACCGATTCCGTAAAGATTAGGGAAATTGAAGCCGTTAATTTTACCAAAAGACTTCCCGTTGCCAAAGAAATCATTAACGTTCAAAGAGATTTGGACAGCAGGAACCTCGGGCAGGATCTTCCGATTTTACTGAAGAACCAGACTGCTGTAATCGCCACTTCCGATGCCGGAAACGGGGTAGGCTATACCGGTTTCAGGATCCGGGGCGTATCGGGAAGTGCGATCAATGTTATGATGAATGGCGTTCCGTACAACGATTCCGAGAGCCAGGGAACTTTTTTTGTGAATGTACCGGACCTTACCAGTTCCGCTTCCCAGATTTTAATTCAGAGAGGGGTCGGCACCTCCAACAATGGGGCAGCGGCATTCGGGGCGAGCATCAATGTGCTTTCCAGGGATCCTGAAGAAAAGTTTTATGTGAAAACCGACGACAGCTACGGTTCGTTCAATACCTATAAATATTCGGCGGAAGTAGGTTCCGGAAAATTCTGGGGCAACCGGCTTTCGGTGATGGGAAGATACACGCATATCAATTCCGACGGGTATATCGACCGCGCTTTTTCAAAACTGAACTCTTATAATTTTACTGCTCTGTTTGAAGAGGGAAAAACGAGAATCCGCCTGATGGCTTTCGGAGGAAAGGAAAAAACCTACCAGGCCTGGAACGGGATCGACCGCAAAACCTGGGAAACCGATCCGAAATTCAATTATTCCGGGGCAATCTATGATGCCGACGGCAATATTTCAGGATTCTACAACAGCGAAACCGATAACTACAGGCAGAACCACTACCAGTTGCTTTGGGAACAGAAATTCAATGATAAATGGAATCTTGAGACCACGCTGCATTACACCAAAGGAAAAGGATATTACGAAAACTACAAGCAGGGCGACCCTTTCGCAAGGTATAACCTGCCGGATATGAACGGCGACGATTCTTCCGATTTCATCAGGAAAAAATGGCTGAATAACGATTTCTAC
Source organism: Weeksellaceae bacterium (assembly GCA_022701545.1). Taxonomy (GTDB): domain Bacteria; phylum Bacteroidota; class Bacteroidia; order Flavobacteriales; family Weeksellaceae; genus Chryseobacterium. Next base: position 12,055 of record JAKOOG010000314.1, read on the forward strand.
GGCATCGTTTCCACATTGTACGGGAAACTGGGGATGGTGGATGTTAACTTTGGTGCAGTGGCCAACCAGTATTACGGAAGGCATTTCGGAAATGTAACCGGCGTTTTCCTCCCGCAGATCAGCGAATACGAATATTACAGAAACCGTTCCGTCAAAAATGAAGTCTCAGGATTTGCCAAAGCCCTGGTAAAGCTGAACGATTTTGAATTTTTTGGCGACCTTCAGCTGAGAAATGTTGATTACGATACCAAAATTATCACTGCCGGGGACGGCGAAGGAGCAGATCTGAAAAAGAACTGGCTGTTTTTCAATCCGAAAGCCGGAATCAATTACCGCATCGGAAACGGTAAGGTATTCCTTTCTTACGCCCATGCCCACCGCGAACCGAACCGTGATGATTTATTGGCCAACAATGAGGTGAAAGCGGAAAAACTCCATGATTTTGAAGCCGGAGTGGAAAAACAGTTCGGCATCGTTTCGTTTACCGCAAATCTATACTATATGTATTATGTTAATCAGCTGGTGTTGAACGGGGAACTGAACAATGTCGGTGCTTTCATCCGTACCAATTCCGGGAAAAGCTACCGGAGCGGTATCGAGCTGGGGGCATTGGCCAGGCTTTCAAAGCAGTGGGAGATCAATGGGAATGTGAGTTTCAGCAACAACAGGAACCTGGATTTTAAGGTTGAAAACACCGAAGGCATCCAGGATCTCGGCAATACCCAGATTTCTTTTTCCCCGGATGTCATTGCCAACCTTGCTCTTAAATTCAACCCGAACAAGAACTTCCAGTTTACACTCATGAACCAGTATGTAGGGAAGCAGTACCTGGATAATTCCGAAGACGAAGACCTTCAGCTGAAAGACTATTTTCTAACCGATTTCAATGCGCAGTACCAGTTTAAAATCAAAAACAATGATATTGCCCTGAAGCTTTTGGTCAACAACATTTTCAATAAAAAATACGTCAACAACGGAGCGGTATGGGATGGCGAACCGTATTATTTTTCGCAGGCCGGTACCAATTTCATGTTCGGCATCAGCTGGACCATCCGGTAATCACCAGGCTATATTTAAACCAAATTATAGTATGTAAAAAGTTAGATTTTTCAAGGCTGCTCCGGCAGTCTTTTTTTATTTTTATCAGGAGCTTGATCGCGCTATCCACTGTATCTTTTTTGTGACGGCCTCCGCCTTGCTCCATCCGCCACAAAAAAGGATGCCGTTCCTATCGCGGCTAGGGCCGTTGTCATCCTTAGTGTCATTTGATATTCAAGACCGTTCAGTCATATTTTAACATTAAAATTTCCGGCCTTCATCTTTCCTCATCCGGCTTATTAATCAGCGTTGCTTCGACTTCACGTTAAACTTACAATCCTGAACAATGCTCATACATTAAAAGTCCCGAAAAAGTCATAAATTTGCTGCCAAATGAATATTTCAGCTTACATTTTAGAATATTTGAAACAATTCGGGACCGTTACGGTACCGGATTTCGGTGTTTTTTCCCTGGAAAAATCCAAGGCGGTGATCAATTCCGAAAATGGCAGCATTCTTCCTCCTGCCAGCACCATTGTCTATGCGCCGGATTATGAAGCGAAGTCGGAGGATCTGGCGGCTTTTATTGCCGGGCAGAAACAGATGACCCTGGAAGCGTCAAAAACCGACCTTCAGATCCAGACGGATTTTTGGAAGAAAAAACTTCAGGCCGAGCAGACGCTGGAAGTTCAGGGGTTGGGAACCGTTTATATCGAAGACGGGACAACCCATTTCAAAGGATACAGGCTGCAGTCGGACCATCCGGATTTCTACGGGCTGGAAGAAATCAGAATTTCCGACATGCACATTCAAAGCCCGAAATCGGCGGTTTCTTCAAATGCTGAAAAAGATTATCAGTTTAATAAATCGATTCTCTGGGCATTCCTGATTATCATTCCGGTGCTGGGGATCATCTATGTCGCCTATACCCAGCAGGAGCTGCTGTTCGGAAAAAAATCGTTTGATAATGCCAACATTTCCGTGCAGACGAAAACCCACAGGATCCAGAAAGATACGGTGAAGGTTCAGCAGCATGCAGTTCCGGCAGCGGATTCTTTAAAGAAGGATTCCGTCATCCAAAAAACCGTTCCGCCGGTAACGCAGAAAACGGTTCCGGTGCAGCCGGCAGCTAAAAGCCAGCTAAAAAACCAGGCAATTCCAAACAACACTAAGAAATAATGGCAAAAATAAAAAAAGCGTCAGATTCCCTGACGATCATGACAAATATTGTACTTCCCAACGATACCAACCAACTGAGGAACCTTTTTGGGGGCGAATTGCTGGCCAGAATGGACCGTTGTGCTTCGATTTCGGCAACCCGCCACTGCGAGAGAAGGGTGGTAACGGCATCCGTAAACCACGTATCCTTTGATCATCCGATTCCGGAGGGCGGAATCGTCGTGATGGAATCCAAGGTGTCCAGAGCTTTCTCCACCTCTATGGAAATTTATGTGGATGTCTGGCTGGACGACCCGATCAACCGTAAGAAGATCCAGACCAATAAAGGAATTTATACCTTTGTTGCCGTAGATGAGTTCAACCGTCCGATTCCGATTCCGGACATGGAACCGGAGACCGAGCTTGAAAAAGAACGCTATGCGGCGGCTTTAAGGAGAAAAGAACTTTCCCTCATCCTTTCAGGAAGAATGAAGCCGTCTGAATCCATCGAGCTTAAAAAGCTTTTCCAAGAAAATCCTGCTGATTAAACACAAATAGCACAAATATTCTCACAAATTTCACAAATAGTGGCGATTTAATTAAGCACAAAAATGAATATTTCCGAAAATGAGATCTCAAAAATTGTTTATGAGTCAGGGTATCAGGTCCATAAAGCTTTAGGGCCTGGCCTATTGGAAAGTGCTTACGAAGAATGTATGTTTTATGAATTGAATAAACATAATATATGGGTTGAAAAGCAGAAACCGATGCCTTTAATTTATGATGAAGTTAAATTGGATATTGGATACAGACTGGATTTGATGATAGAAAATAAATTTGTTTTGGAAATTAAATCGGTAGATGCCCTGAATGATGTACATCTTGCTCAGATACTCACCTATCTCCGCTTAAGCAATTGCAAATTGGGAATGCTGATAAATTTTAATACCCTGTATTTTAAAAACGGTGTGAAAAGAGTTATTAATGGGAATTTGTAACTTTCATATCGTGTTATTCGTGAAAAAATTAGTGTCATTTGTGTTAAAACTGAATTATGAGAGTCCTGCTTTTAGATAAGAACCATCCTTTAATTACCGAACAGCTCAGTACGAAAAATTTTATTCTGGAAGAAGACTTCACGTCTTCCTACGATGAGGTTTGCGGGAAAATTGAAAACTACGACGGCATTATCATCAGAAGCAGAATTCCGTTGGATAAAAATTTCCTGGAAAAAGCCGTAAACCTGAAATTTATCGCCAGGGTGGGCGCCGGAATGGAAAATATCGATATTCCCGTAGCGGAAAAGCTGGGCATCCGGTTAATCAATTCCCCGGAAGGAAACCGGGATTCCGTAGCGGAGCATGTGGTCGGGATGCTGCTTATCCTCATGAACAGGCTGTTTATTGCTTCCCAGGAAGTGAAAAACGGAATCTGGCTGCGGGAAGAAAACCGCGGAGACGAATTGCTCGGAAAAACGGTAGGCCTCATCGGCTATGGCAATATGGGAAAAGCAACGGCAAAGCGACTGTCGGGTTTTGGATGTAAGGTGATTTTCTACGACATCCTGCCGGACCTGTCCGATGCGTTTGCTGAACAGGTTTCCCTGGAAGAAATAAAAGAAAGGGCGGAGGTAATAAGTTTACACATCCCTTTAACGGATCAGACGTATTATATGATCGACGGCCCCTTCATGGCTGATATGAAACATGACTTCTATTTTGTAAATACTGCCAGGGGAAAAAATGTGGAAACGAAAAGTTTAGTCGAAGCTTTAAAATCGGGTAAGGTAAAAGGTGCCTGTCTGGATGTTCTGGAATATGAAAAATCTTCCTTCGAAAACCTGGAAACGGAAAATGAAGACCTGAAATACCTTCTGGAGTCTGAAAAAGCCATCGTTACGCCACATATTGGAGGATGGACGGTCCAGAGTAAAGAAAAGCTGGCGCAGGTGATTGTGGATAAAATTATCGCACAGTTTGCCTAGCCCATTGATTTCGGCCGAATGATTTCAGATCAGGTCATGCAGATGATTCAGATTTTTATATCGGCTTATGTTAAATAATTCATAATATATATTCAATATTTAATAATTATTTTGAGTTTTATTAAATTGCCGCTCATTTTGAATTCCTGAAAATGCGTAATCTTGTCCTTGTTATAACAGTTCTTTTATCCCTTTTTTCCTGCAAAAAAAAATCTGAAAATCAGGATGCTGTCGCTGGCAGTACAACCCATCTTCCGAATTACGGAAATGTAGATGTAACCAAGGCATTTACCCCGGCAGAAAGCCGTGTTGAAGATAAAGCATCGCTGGTGAGATACATCGACCAGTATTATAAAAAAATATGGGAAAGAGGCGATCTCAGCGGAGGGATCCTGGTAGCCAAAGGAGATGACATCCTTTACGAAAATTACCGGGGGTTCGCCAGGGAAGGGAATCAGAAGCCTATTAACCGGAATACGCCGCTTCACGTGGCTTCGGTTTCCAAAACATTAACGGCAATGGCTATGATGAAGCTTATTGAAGCCGGAAAAATTAATTTATCGGATCCGCTGACGAAATTTTTCCCGGGATTTCCTTATCCGCTGGTTACCGTTAAGACCTTACTGGATCAGAGAAGCGGTCTTCCGAAATACGAATATTTCATTACCAAGATACAGCCGGCTCCGGCAGAGCTTTCCAAGGCTTTCCTTACCAATGAGGATATCCTGAATATGCTCATCAAGTACAAACCTGCCCTGGCAAGAGATACGGATACGGGCTTTATGTACTGCAATACCAATTTTGCTATGCTGGCCCTGCTGATTGAAAAAGTAACCAAAACCCCTTTTCCGCAGGCTATGAAAGAAATGGTTTTCGAGCCTTTGAAAATGAAAAATACCTACATCTTCCAGGAAAAAGACATTCCGACGGCTTCACAGTCGTTTTACTACGGGGGAAGCAAGCTGTATCCTCTGGACCGGCTGGATCTCATCTATGGAGATAAAAATGTCTATACGACGCCCAGAGATCTGTATAATTTTTCAAAGGCGATGTTTTCAAAAGATTTCCTGAAGCCGGAACTGATGGAGCAGGTGTTTACACCGTACAGCAATGAAAAGTTCGGCATGAACAATTACGGCTTCGGCTTCAGGATGAAAATTTTTGATAACGGTGAAAAACTTACCTATCACAACGGCTGGTGGCACGGGACCAACTCGGTATTTGCCCACCTGCTGAAATCCAAAGTGACAATTATTGCCATCGGGAATAAGTATTCCGGTAAAGTGTATACCGCCTTGGCCCTTTCGGGATTGTTTGAAGATTTCCCGCCGCAGAAAGACAAGCTCCATAGCATCATGAGCGATGAAAAAGATACATTGAAAGGACATGGCGAGGTTTATGGAGAATAATGTTTATTTTTGCGTAAACCTATTCATGAAAAGATTCCTTTTTTTATTCGTTATCGGCTTTCTGTTGCAGTCCTGTGCAAGAGTAGGTTCGCCTATCGGCGGGACGAAAGATACGCTGGCTCCAAAGTTTTTAAGTTCAAATATTGATACCACGAGAGTTAATGTACCGACAGATATTAAGGAGCTCCGGCTCGACTTTGATGAGTATGTAACGCTGAAAGATGTCAGTAAGAATCTCATCATTTCCCCGCCGATCAA